>JAATVT010000197.1 GCA_014523685.1 Nitrososphaerales archaeon TH5893 | reverse complement strand
CAAGCAAATGCTAGTTCACAATGAGGAACATGGGCTTGAATATAGTATGGCTTAGCATCCTTTAGTACGGGTTGAAAGTATTGGTTGTCTTTACTTATTGTTCGTTATTCTTTACATACTCACCAGTCTTAAACATGCAATAATATTCATGTAAACCTATGAAATGTGGAACTTCGTCAATCAATATGGTATGATATACATTCATTCATATTAGGAATCAATTTTCAACCATTCTAGACATTTATAATATGAGTTACGAAAGAAGAAGTGGTTATAGTGGGCGAGGTAGTTACGGTGGAGGCGGTGGTTACAGTGGACATCAATATAATAGCTCGAGTCCAAAACCTGTAGAGATTGGAAAGGAATATGATGTACAAGTAATTGAAACAAGCCAAAGGGGAGATGGAATTGCCCGGATACAAGGCTTTGTAATCTTTGTTAAGAACGGAAAGGCAGGAGAAAACCTGAAGATAAAGATAATCTCTGTTGGAAGCAGGTTTGCCATTGCAGAGATTGTAAATAACTAAGAACAGGGAGACATATACCTCTTATTTTATTTGGTTGTGTTCATGGTTTTGTTTATATGAGTAAGGTGATCAATCATGAGTGATGAATCGGATCTAGTAGTCAGATGTTCCAGATGTAATCACCAAAAAATTGATCATGATAGATCTGTGGGAAACAGAGATAAAATGAAATGTCTCATTGGGAACTGCAGTTGCAAATCATTTTTACCTGATCGGAAGTATTATAGATCCTCAAGGAAGTGATCCTGAGAAGCCTCTGCGGATATGTATGCACTACAGAGCGATCAATATCATTCAATATTCCTTAGGCCAAAGTCCGGTCTAAGGAGGCATTGCAAATAGGTTATATTGCGGCCTTATCTAATAGACTACATACTTTTTTGACTACTCAAAACAATAGCTATCCGATGCGAGAATGGCATGTTGAACATATGCAAAAAACAATTGTTAAATTCGTAACAGGATTGTCAGATAATGCTTCTTCCTGGCAGAAAAGACAGCACAAAAAATACAACAATTTAACAAATGTCAGAAAGAATATAACCTACGACATGAAACATGGAGTAACGAATGAGGAAGTTTTTTCTTTTTTCAAAAGAGTTCGCAGTGACCCATCGTTTTCAAATATTCTGGAGAATGTTGGTTCTGTCGATAGGTTGGATGAAGTAGAAAGACAATTAATGTCAACAAATATAGTTAATGCCAGAAGATACTAATAAATTCCCGAATCAAATCTGTTGATTAAACCAATTTCGGATCTTACTTTTGGGTGCGTCAAAGTTCGCTTATTAACTTCAATGCGATAAAAATAGATAGATATAGATGTTATACTTTGTAAAGACGTCTGGATGCAAAAAAGTGCTAAGCTATTCTTCATATACGTAACAAAGGAACAAGAATGGCGACAAAGACAAGATGAGGATTGGGATTATGTTTACTCTCTATCTCGATTTTATCATTGGTGGATTAAACGATATTTTGAGATGGACTTTATTGTTGAGGCCGATATTTTACCTGTAGTTCCGGGAAAGTTGTTTGATAGAATGTCAATTGGTTACCTTCAAAGGGATCACAAGGAGAGAGGTAAATCCACTTATCATTTTTATTTAACTTATTTTAAGCCGCTTTGGACTGATTGTACAACAGAAGCCTATTCATCGGAAAACTTCGGAATGGTCCAGTGGAAAAGACCACAAGAAACATCTACTCTTTTAGAAGGTGAACGTATTAAGTTCTTGGCTGATGCCAATTGTGCAAACATTTCTCACGTCCTAACCCATGAGGTTTTGAGAATGAAAGGAAGAAAGAGAACGGAATACTTTGACTCGGTCCACGAGGTGATGGATAAACATATTTACAATGAGCTTCCTTACATTTATTTTAATGACCGCTTCAATATAGTCTCCAAGGATAGTCATTATAGATTTGTGACTCTGGAAAACACTGCTATCGCACGCTAGCCATGAAAATTTGATCTGATCACGATGAACATTGACACCTATGATGATGGCAAATATTTTTCGTCCGAAGTTCACACTTGCTCTAAACAGTAAACTATTTCAAGACATCAATATGTCATAAAGGGGATGGTGTGCACGTCACAGAATAAACTATGATTGTTTTCTACATGTTCTAGGCCTGGAAAAGAAAAAGTAAGGTGCCTTTATGTCTTGTCTTCTATATCAACTAGTGTAGTATATGATACGTGTTCATTACCTGGAAAGGTTGCAATTACCTCTAATGTCTTAATACCAGCTTCTGTAGCCTTAAAAGTATTTTCATCTATTTTTTCAAGCGGGTAGGTCTCGGTGATATCAGCGTCATAATCTACAAGAAGTGCTTCTATTTCGATAGGCTTCTTGCCATCAAACTCCATGGTTAGTTCGTCACCTTCTTTTACTATCATATCAGGCATATGATCATCTGGTAATTCTGGAAAATCAATCCTACTTGATTTTTCTCCATCGTTATATAAATGAGGAGTCAGGTAGTATTTTTGACCAGAATAATTGCAAGTAGCTTGTGGTATTTCTGGTTCTCCATAATTTTGTTGTCCTACCGCCTGCCCGGGGCTATACAAACCATTAGTGGCGATTGTCATCGTTACTGTGAAAATCACAACAGCAACAATCTTCGACTTATTATTGGATCTGGTCATATGACAATGCCAATGCCATTTTATTAAAGCAATTCGTAAGAATTCTATTATTCTTAATTCATAAATACGTTACATAAATATCATTAATATTGCTACTATCGTACTCTATAAGAGTAGAACAATTATTTCTACTAAACAATTTTTCAGTAATAAAATCACTCTATTTAATTATACAATTACAGTCATAGACCTGTACTGAGACTCGAAAATTTAATCTCTAGAAATGGTTTATGTCGTACATACGTTAAGTCTACCAATTATGTTATTTACTTCGCTTATTCAATTCAATATCTAGATGTTTGATGGAGCCAAATGTTTCATAATAATCTTAAAAATATTAAAATACAGTTTTCTACGAGATTGTAAACAACAATCTCATATAAGTAAGACTGAATATATAATATACTAAACTTTGTGCAGACAAGTACTGTATATCTTATTCATTACACTGATAGGGATATCGTTACCAACTGTAGCCTCTAGTTCATTTGCTCCATTGTCTTCAGCAGATGCGAGTTCAGACGATGATAATGAGGATGACGATGACAATGAGGACTTCGAGGAAGAAGACTCCATTCAAATATGCTGTGCCTGGGGTCTGGCCTTGGAAGATGGGACCCTAACGTACCATATTGACGATGAAGACTCGTCAGAAAGAGAGCAGCAGGCAGTCAAAAACGCAGTACAAGAGTGGGATACGAAGATAGAATATCTGGAACTAGAGGAAGGTTCAAGCAAGAGATCGTCTGATATAACGATTGAATTCGACGACAATAACGAAGAAGAAGAAATAGCAGGACAAACCATAACCATATCCGATTCATATGGTTTTTTGGCTAAAGCACAAATAACTGTTTTCAAGGGAGTACAAGAATACCAATTTGATACTGCTATAATAGGACAAGTTGCAAAACACGAAATGGGACATGCTCTTGGACTGGGACATGCGAATTTTGATGGTAACCTTATGGCGGAAATGGTAAACGATGGCACAGCGACTGTTTCTGAATGTGAAATCTATGCCGTGACCGCAGCTAACCAATGGAAGCTAGGAGCCAATAATGATGAGCATGCCGTTCCAGATTATCCACAACATGATAGTATAACTTGTTAGCAACATTTAGTGGAGAAGGTTAACGAGAAGCTCCAATTACAGCTGTTCGTATCTGATTGCGTTTCCGATTCAACAACAAACTAACCTACTACGATTGAACATGATGTATGTAATGTGAGGTCAAGGTTTGAAGGACTATCAAACCAATTAATTGCCTATGCTACCACACTCTAAAAAATTATACCAATGAATTAAATACATAATCATCTCACCAGAATATAAAGTCATTATGAGAATTCCATTCAAAGCTGATGATTATTTTTCCAACGAGGTAAATTCAGCCTTTAATCATATACAAGATGCATATCTTGAGGGTGCAAAACTTTATCTTGAAAAAAGTGAGGTGCCTGTTATGCTTGGGGATGGAAGCATTTCTCAGTCTACCACGTTCGAATTATCTAAAATTATTGTGTATTATGAAAAACTAATTGACTCCTTAGATGGATGGGTGAGTACTGGGATATCAAAATCAAATACTGATGACCTTCATCGTATATACTTTCAAATCAGCCAATATATTAACAAGTACCGCATCTACGGGTATTTTGGAATACAATTTCACGCTCTCCCTTATTATAGAGTAAACAAACGAGTTATTGAGATTCAAAAAGAATTGTCTCAGATAGCTGAAAAAGCGGCAAATATCTTTTCATCATTAGCCGAAAAGGGGAACACTATGGTGCTACATGAGCTACAGAAACTTGGTTATTCTGAGTTAGAATTTGAAGATTTGTTTACAAAACTGTTTGATGATCAAGAGTTAGTTCGTGGTCTGGAGCGAAAGGCTCAGAGTTTAGAAGAACAACTCCCTGAATTCGAACAAATGCGCATAAGTAAGAATCAACTGTACGCTGAGCTAAACAATCTCTTGATAGAATTATACCAGATTTCCCCTGTACTCATTGACTACAATAGAATGATGCAGGGAGAAGAAGGACTGGTGACATATTTTGATATTGAAACTATAAGGAATCAGAAAATGGCAAGAGGAGATCCCTACGTTAACACGGAGAGGGTGACAGAGGAACATGCCAACCACATTTCTAATGTACTCAATGAATTAGCGATTAGATTAACCAAAACTACTATCATATAGGTTATCATTTTGGGTGTAATAGACACCCCAAGTCTCGGACATTAACGTATTTTTATCTGTGCTAAGTGGATTCAGGTTAATATATCAATATTAAAGCTTGACCGCCATGTATAGTCCAGATAATACAACACGAAAGCAATAGAATGTTTGTGATATATTTTTTTGTAAATCTGGTAGTTTTCCTAATCCTCTAGAAATCCAACAAATTGTAAATTGTAAAGATGGAAATGAAGACTTCAATACTCGAATGTACTCGTTCAGGCCTGTAATTGCTGATATCCTACGTCTTGTCATGGAAAATAAACCTGTTACGATTGTATCAATCATGTCATCCAATCTTGCCGTTCTAAAAATGAGTGAGAGCAATTTAATCTACATGTGTTACTAGCAAAATACACAATACGACTTGGATTGTATATCACTAGTGATTTGTTAAATATATGAATTTCACACAAATCCCCTTGCACATTTCCAGCGATCCGTACCACACACTATGATTGAATGAGGGACACGATTGATGTCTAAGATACTATGAAGATAGGCCATGGTCACAATTCCAAACTAAAATTATAATTATGGCGTAATATCATGCATTATTGATTACAATGGGTAACAAAGGCGTACAGAATTCAAATGTGAGTTCTACTTTGCCCACTATCGATGACATATTCAATGCAAGGAATTTGTTAGAAGGAACTCCAATAAGAAAGACGCCTTTGCAACCATCGGATACGTTCTCTAAACTTACAGGAACCAATCTATTTCTAAAATTAGAATTCCTGCAAAGAACTGGTTCATTTAAAGTGCGTGGTGCATTCGTCAAATTAAACATGTTATCAAAAGAACAATGCAGATATGGAGTAATTGCTGCGTCAGCAGGAAATCATGCGCAAGGTGTCGCATATGCTGCGTCAAAAAAAGGCATATCGTGTACAATTGTAATGCCGCATAACGCATCGCCCGCCAAAGTTGCAGCTACAAGATCCTATGATGCGAAGGTTGTATTAAGAGGATCTGATTATGATGAATGTTGGATTGCTACGCAAGAACTCGCGAAAGAGGAAGGCCGTACTATCATACATGCCTTTGATGATCCACAAATTATATCTGGTCAAGGAACCCTCGGATTGGAGTTAATGGAGGATTTACCCGATGTCGACGAAGTTTATTTACCGGTCGGGGGCGGTGGTCTAGCAGCCGGCACGGCAATCGCAATTAAATCAAAGAAACCGAACGTAAAAATCATAGGCGTAGAATCTAAGGCATTTCCTGCGATGAAAGAATCACTAGAAAAAGGTTACTTGACGACCACAAATTCGGGTTATACTATTGCAGATGGCATATCTGTAAAGGCACCAGGAAAGTTAACATTCGAAATTGCTACTAAGTATCTTGACGACATAATGACCGTAGATGATTCCTCCATAGTGAAGACAATGTTCTTGTTAATGGAAAGAGCCAAAATGGTTGTGGAACCAGCAGGAGCGGCGAGTCTTGCATATTTACTGTCCAACGGTCATGGCCGAAAAGACAGGAAGACTGTATCAGTATTAACGGGTGGTAATATTGATATGTATTTGCTCGGACAGGTAGTTGCAAAGGGTCTTATGCAGATGGGCAGAATGCTCAAAATTTTTATCCAGTTACCAGATAAACCGGGAGCTTTAAAAACCGTGGTAGATGGTATCGCCGACCTGAGTGTTAACATCGTGGAAGTAGTACATGATAGACTAAGCTCTGATATCGCAGCTGGAACTGCCGGGGTCTATCTTAGCCTTGAAATGGAAAATGAAAAACACGCACACCTCCTCATAGAATTTCTTAAAAGGAAAAAGCTGGAATTTAGAGTTGTAAACTAAGATCTCTAAATATTCTTCGGCTTTAGATATTCTTGCACATATCTGGTTTCCCATTGCTTAAAACCTAAAAAACAAGCATTACTATCCGCCAAACAGAAACCATATTTTTATCAATGTTTAGGAAACATACCTTTCTTAGCCGCCTTTCGGAATCCATGTGCATAGCATACCCTCAAATGTTTTATATTATATGGAGCTTTTGAGCACATCTCTTATGATAATAGTGCCTACTCATGTGACCATGGCTGACAATAATATCATCCTCTTCAATTTTCCTTCGACAAGAATAACATAGTCCATTTTGTCTGGTATTTATTATCGAAGCCATACGTCGAGTTCTGTCTCCGTTGGAGATAACAAAAGAACGCACCATGCTGCTGTATTCAATATTTCGTATTTTATCTGTATGAATATTTTTTTCAAAGCTATCTTATTATGAAATATGCAGTAATTTGAGGTGTCCAATACATAGTCAACGCATACATGAATAGTAATAAAATGTGTCGACTGTTATCCATATCAACTTCATTAAAGTTGTCGTGCCAACCATATCGAAATCTTGTAGGAACAAGCTTTACTGTGATATACTACTCAGATAAATTGTGCATCATCTGAAGATCATTTTTGAAAAGTCCCAAACCTGCCGGTACAGACATGCGGATAGGATCCTTTAGTGAAAGCGGTTTTCCAGTCTCTTGTAGAATCGTATCTTTTTTCTTGTTCCATACCATCGAATTAAAATCTGTTATCAACGCTGTATATTTTGCTAGCTCCCCGAAATCTTCTTCTGTTGATTTTGGAATACGTTGCAAATGAATACTTTTAACAGAATAGATTTTTGTCCACAACTCTTCTGTGATAAAGGGACAAATGGGTGCAAGCAGCAACAGTATGGTAGATAGACACCTGTGCAATGTAAATATGGCTGATTTGTGACCCATGTAATCTTCTTCGTTGTACGCACGAGCTTTGATCATCTCTATATAGTGTGAAGCAAAAAGATTTCTGGTAAACTCACGAATTGCATTTGATGGTAAAAAAAAGTTGAACTCATCATAGCCCTTTTTGCAATCCTCTATAAGTCTCGATAGTTCAGAGATAATCCATTGGTCAGTTGTAAAAAGTTGTTTGGGATCTTCTGAAGGAATATCAAAAGACGAAATGAACCTACCAATATTCCATAATTTTGACAAAAAGTTTTTTGAACCAGCTATTTTCTGTTCAGAACATCGAAAATCGTGACCCAGGCTACCTTCGCTTGCGGACCAGAATCTAAAAGTATCTGCACCGTATTGATGTATGATCGGAGATGGGTCAATAACATTTCCTTTACTCTTACTCATCTTTTCACCTTTTTCATCCACCCCGTACCCCATGATCCATGCGCTCGCCCATGGCAACTTATCAGTTAGCTGGAAACAACGTAACATACTGTAATAGAGCCATGTCCTAATGATGTCCTTGGCCTGTGGTCGAATTTCAGTTGGATACAAATATCTGTGTACCTTCGGATCTCTGTTGTATTTCGTAATGAAGAGAGGAGTAATGCTTGAATCCATCCATGTATCAAATATTCTATCTTCGCCTGTAAATTCAGTGCAATTACAATTTATACATTTTTTAAAGGGGGGTTTTTCCTTCCATGGTCTATAATATCTGTCAGGAGCTGCAGAATCTGGAAGATTCGGGGTTCGACATTTATTGCAATACCAGATAGGAATCTCGGTACCATAATAGCGTCGTCTTGATATAGGCCAGTCAATCGACACAGAGTTTAGCCAATTAATCAAAATCTGCTTGTGTATTGGAGGATAAAATTTAATTGCATCTGTAAGAGCTTTTAGTTTGGGAATATATTCTAGCTGTTTCAGATAGTAATCTTCCATGGGTATAATCTCAACTGGAGTTTTGCTGCGTTCACATAAAGGAGTTCTATGCATAATTTTCTCCTCTCTATTTATGAATCCAGCGTTATTCAAATCCATAATGATTCTCGACCTTGCTTCCTTTAACTTTAGATTTGAGTACTGACCAGCAGCCTGCGTAGTTATTCCATCCTGATTGATGGCAACAATTTCGTTCAAACCTAACTCCCGAATTACTTGGACATCATTATGATCACCATAGCTACATACCATCACCGCACCAGAACCAAACTCTGGTTTTGCCGAGTGATGCGGCAAGATCTTTACATCTCTGTTGAAAAGTGGGACCATAACATGTTTTCTATGAAATTGTAGGTATCGATCATCTTGTGGATTTACAATTATAGCCTGACAGGCAAACAATAATTCTGGTCTCGTAGATGCTATAACTACTTTATCAGAGGTTTCTTTAACCTCAAAATTCATGTAGACGAGTTTAGTAGGTACATCTTGGTAGATGATTTCTGCGTCTGCAATTGTTGTTCCACATTCGGAACAATAATTGTTCGGTCTTGTTGCAAGATAAACAAGGTTGCGGTTCCATAAGTCAATAAAAGTACTCTGGGTTAAGGACCTATATTCGTCAGAGTCAGTACGGTAGTACTCATTGAAGTTACAACTCAAGCCCATTTCTTTCATCATCTTAATCATTTCAGCTTCGAGGTCGTCTAGCGCGACCCTGCAAAGATCAAGAAATGTTTCTCTCTGCATCATTCGCATCCGAATTTTATGCTTCTTTTCAGTGTAGATTTCAACTGGTAACCCATTTCTGTCTATTCCTATTGGAAACATAACATTATGACCTGACATTCTAGCATACCGTGCGATCATGTCTATTTGTGCATAATGCGCTGCAGCCCCAATATGCCAAGGTCGCCCAGAGGGATACGGCGGAGGTGTATCGATTACAAATGTGTCCTTTTCGGAGTCAGGTATAAATTTGTGTATATTTTCACTCTCCAACTTTCCTAAGAGTTCTTTCTCCAAAGAAGGATTCCATGACTTCGCCGCGATTTTTGAGTCCATTTTGTGTTTCATTCAATGGCATTAATATAGAGTTATTAACGTTAGTATTTGGTTCTCATTATAAACAAATCCTGAATACTCATAGATGAAGGGAAAGTTACATAGATGTGCCAAGTAACCTTCAGTCAATAGAATGACGGAATAACAAAAAATTCTTCTAGTCGGAATACATAATCCTCTATCTAACTACTGCCAAAGTATGAGAGGGTCAATGCTCTCTAGTCGATACGAAATTAGCAGCAGATCATACTAGTTAGGTTTAGCGATATTTTGTTTGTAATCATATTCAGGGTTTGACCGCTCAATCTAATGGAGCCAAGAGAAACTGAGGATGAATCTCACCGGAGCGTTTCGGATTCCACTGTCCATTTACCTGATGCCATACTTAGTACGATATTTCCAATTAGGCGTCCATCGCTGTAAACCTTAGCGAATTCTTTACTTACCAGAAATAGGGACCGTAAAAAATCTCCCTTTTGATGATAACCTGATTCTATTACCTTTAGATTCAATTTCTTGCTTACTCTTATTATGATACTTCGGGCTGTCGACCAGTCGCCACTCCATGATATTACTTCAAAATTCCCAAAATTTGTTGTTGACAATATATAACCTTCGAGTTTAGTTTCAAATTTTTTACGATTCTTACTTGCATATGAATTCATCCATTCTATTGCTTTTCCAGCATTTCTTTCTTCAATAGCAAAATTATCTGCACTAGCCAAACTGTCTATTTATACGTATGAGACAATATTATTTTTTTATTGCTATGACTTGTATTCATTGCGGTTATTGTTGAGGTTATTGTTGCAAGCATTGCATTGGATTGTAACGTGTACCATGTGGGGAAAGGGGAGAACGTGTGATAATTGGAAGTAGACCGAGAAAGAATATTATGAGTCAATTCTATTACAAACAAGCTTCCGCGTTAAAATTATAACTGCTATTACAAGCATTTACTACGCATGGAGTATGGTTTTGGCAAACATATCTATTAAATTATGAGAGCGGTATCAATTGGAAATGATCTTATGACAGGCTACAGCATTTCAGATTGCATAGTCGACCCCTTGGCCGGCGACACCAGTTTTAGTGCAGCAGGTGTTAAATTTTTAGAAAACGAAAACTTGGATAAAATATATTATGAATTTGACACCGATCCCCTTGTAACAGAAGTATTAACATATCAACTACATGGAATAAAAGACGAAGACGCTTTTGGGTTAAGATTTAGAGACGACTTTTTGAATAAAAGGACGGGAAATGATAAATTATATGACGGTGCAATTGATTATATCTTGCAAGAAACCGAAGATTCAAATTGTTTTGATCCCGTGGACAACTTTGCCAAAGTTATTGACTTTGACTTGGAGCAAGAAAATGTAGCTCCGTTTGCTGTGAGGAAATAATAAACCGATAAAAATGTCAAGTTCAGGAATCAATAACTATGATCCAAAGCGATTCAAGGTCGATTCCGATCAAAGTAAGAACTGGAATGAACCTATCAAATCATCAGGGTACGATTTACACGAATCGACCGATGCACTGAATGTCGAAAATGTTTCAAAAATGTATATATCTCCTGCAGGAGAGTTAACAGCTCTAAAGGAGATCAGTTTTTCAGTAAAGAAGGGAGAATTGGTATCTATTGTGGGACCATCTGGAAGCGGAAAGTCAACATTGTTAAATATAATAGGCGCACTAGACAAGCCCACATCAGGAAACGTTCTCGTTGATGGAATTGACATATTTGCACTTCCTGGCTCGGAGATCTCCGATTTCAGAAACAGAATGATAGGATTTATTTTTCAGTCCTATAACCTAATTAATAGAACCTCTATCCAAAAGAACATAGAAATTCCCGGTATAATTTCTGGCATGTCTAAGACAGAAAGAAAATGGCGTTCCAATAAATTACTTGATATCCTGGGAATCAGTGATAAAGCCCATCAAAAGCCATCAAATTTAAGTGGCGGACAACAGCAAAGAGTAGCAATAGCGAGATCTCTTATGAACTATCCTGAAATAATCCTCGCTGACGAACCTACTGGTAATCTTGACACTAAAACTGGAGAAGAGGTTTTTTATCTGCTTAAGTCGCTTTCAAAAAAGTTCAGAAGAACAATAATCTTAGTTACTCATAATCCAGAGCTCTCTAAGGAAACAGATAGAACGATACATATCAAAGATGGAAAACTCGAAAAAAATGTTGCTAATTAAAAATAACGATAGCGAAAACTATCATTAAATAGTTGAGAGTGCTTGGTATCCTTAGCTCTCGTCTGGACAAACAGCACCGATACCAACAATAGCATATCGTAACTTCATAGAAACATGTAGGAGCCCGGCCACTCGCAAGATGTATTCCAAGACCCTGAGATATTTTATGTCATACTTACGTCTTCCGTCAGAGTCATTAGATAGACTCCTAGACAAGGATCCTAAAATCATTCAGATGGATATCTGTGACTATGTTATACATCTAAAGAAATCAGTTATTATAGCACCACGATCAATCCAAGCTTATCTTGCTGCATTCCACAAGTTTTATGTTATGAATGATGTAACACAGCTGAACTGGACCAAGATTCATTAATTCTTAGGGGAGAACGAGAAGCAAACAGAGGACCTTCCTTATACACACTCAGAGATTCAATTGCTAATACAAAAGACAACGCCGAGAAACCGGGCGATTATTTTGCTCATGTGTTCTGCAGGCTTAAGAGTTGGTGCTATTTACTAACTTAGAGATCTTGATGGCCAACTAAATCCATTTAAAGTGCTGAAAAAAGAAATACCACAATGGTAGAATGTGATAAATGCGGATGGGACACCACAGAGGTTATGTCAATTAGAAAATATATTGGTAATGATTTCAAGGGTCCAGAGAAAAAGTGGTGTCTAGACTGCGTACGACACCTTTTAGTTTTTGATTTAGTGTTGGATCAAATCGGGGATCATAATCAGGTTTCACATAGCCATTCAACATTCACGCCTTAGTTGCTTTCTCTACATCCATTGCTTTCTGTTCTTCTGGTCTGTAGATTCTTTAACATAATAGTATATTATGATAGCAACAACTCAAAAAAAGCTTTTAGATTATAGTTTAATGATTCATAAAAAAAGAGGGAGGGTTGGGTTAGTTCTTATGGCAAAACTGATACTTCTTCACCGACGGCCATGTCCTTACCGTATGGCAAAGCTGATTCGTCATCGAAGTCTATGTCGTTACCGATGATGACTAGTTTCTATAAGAGGTCCAAGGGATAATGTCATCAGTACCAAATAACAACAAGGACTTTTTATTGCAATCAGCATTAATGATTCTACTAACTCATATCCTCCAAACTTAAAGCTATTCTGTAACTTATGCAGTTGCAATCTAATACTCTTAGACGCACAAACCGAGAAGTGGTTTTGCACTCGCTCGCTGTAATATCACATATCATCCAGCGAAGGAGAAAGTAAAGCGGCCTAACAAGATTGCTACGCCAGGTCCAGAGATAGACCAACATGGAAGTATCATAGGAGATAAGATGCCTCTAGTTTCAATAGTCAAGGACGACATAGAACCATCTTCGAGTTATAAGAAACCAAAGCTTCCACCATCATTTGAAGAAATGGAAAGACATGGGCTAAAGATTACAAGTTATACTTCAACTCAGGACAGATAGACACATAATGACTACTGATTAATATCTAATGATATTAACAGATGAGTTAAGCATTTTACAAAACTAATTCAGTATCACACTAGATCTATAACATATGAAACAAAATCTAAAATATATTCCTTCAAAAGAGAGAGGTAATATGATTCAGAATGATTAGCAAGTCGATTTTGATAATATCTGCAGTTAGTGTTTCAGTCTTGCTTTTGATATCAGTAGTCTCTGCGGTGACGGTACATTCAGCACCCACATCTAGTACTGGAGCCATAGAAAAAGCTTCTTCGAGTGGTGAATCATGTTATGAAAAAATCTTGGGGTATGCACGATTAGGAGCTTACCGAGATAATGAGACATTCAATGCAGCTTTAGCCTACTGTGGTCCTCCGTCAGCAACGTAAAATAGCTTAAGATATCTTGTAAAATGTACCGGTCTCTGGGGTTTGTTACTTTCTGATACCACAACTCATGACCTTGTTGCTCTACGGACTTTTTGTATTCATATTTCTCATCGACATAACACTTCTCTGTCTTCTGGAAGTTACTCAAATTTAGTTACTATCTTATGAGTACTTTTAAGATTTGTGATCTTATCTTAAGATTTAAATTGATTGAGATTGGATAAGGGCCAGATTTGACCGATAGCAATTGTTCCGTCAGATTGTTTAGGAATCGAAAGACAGGAAAACGGCTCCTTACCGCCGAAGAACCTAACGGTAATTTGATTTATGCCGAGTTGGATGAAAATGACAATGCTATAATTGCTGGAAATCGATTTCCCAAAGAGCAATATAATGAAACGTTGGATGACTATGAAATGGAGGCTGATTATGATACTGTCGGTTTCACATTTTCAGCTGGTAAATTCGTTAAAGGAAAAAGGCCAGAACGCCTTTAGGCATCTTAATCTGTAGCGTATTATTTAGGCCCCTTCTTTTACATTGCGTTTCATACTTTATAGCACGATTGGTGGGGTTGCAATCCTGGATGTCCGGTAGTCAAAACCTACTGATTCTCAGACGTTAAACGTGTTTAGTGATAGTCGTGCCCAGCATTTTAATGTCAGCATATACTCGTATTTATTAAAATAAATGCTTGTATTAATGTGGGTCAACAACAGTACAAAGGCTTTTCGACATCAGATTGGTTGGATTCAACAAGTAGCATTTCAGTTTTTCCATTCTGTTGTATCTTGAATTTGTTAAGTATTATATGCATATTCTATAAAAATCGCTGATTATGCCTCTCCACCACACATGAGATCTTTATCCAAAAGTCATCAGGTCCTAGTATCCTCTTTAATACTCTTGTATAGTGTAATACCTAGATACCTTTCTAATTTTTTTGAAAATGCCTCATCTGGTTTCAAGGCTCCTGTTTCGAAT
>JAATVT010000196.1 GCA_014523685.1 Nitrososphaerales archaeon TH5893 | reverse complement strand
CACTCCTCACACGTGAAGCTACCCCCTTCGTATTGTAAGAGGTCAGACCATTCACCACATTCGTCACAATAACCCGAAATATTTCCTCCTCCTCTACCTATTTCACCTCTGAGGATGGATGCCTTCTCGGAAATAACATCCACTAGATCCGGCGTAACAGAAATAACATCTGATGCCGAGATTATTCCAACAAGTTTGCCCTTATAGACTACTCCTAAACGTTTAATGCTGTGTTGTCGTAGCAGACGAGCAGCTTCTGTTACTCCTTCTTCTCCTTCAATAGTGTACAGCTGCTGCATTATTTCAGACGCTCTTAACATGCTTGGTTTGACGTCTCTCGTTACTCCCTTTGAAACGATTTCCCAGTCGGTGACGATACCGAGAGGTTTGTCGTTTTCCATAATTATGATGCTTCCAATCTTATGTTCCTTCATTTTAGATGCGACTTCTTCAATAGTGCTATGTGGCGAGGTAGAAATTACAGGACTGTTCATTACGTCCCTAACTAGAACTCTAGTCGGCATGTTAGCGTCGCGGTGCTTCTTGGCAGGTCTATTTACCACAGTTTTAAATCGGGAATATGCCTTTAATTACTTTGCTCAACAAGACCATTTCGTTTCAATTTCATGGGTGAATCTATCCTTTTATCCAATCCTTCGCGAACCAAATTGGTTATCTTGCTTTGTCCGGTAGGCAGCATCCTTACGAAGTCATCAAGACTCATGTTCTTGACAAATTGTAATAGTGACAACTCTGTCTGTTTGGTCTTACCAGCCAAGACCGACACCAACTCATTCTTAATTTTCTTGGCAGCGTTCATAGGGTCCTGACCTCCGGGCGACAAACCCATATATATCAACGACTTGGTTTTGATTGCTTGGAAGGGTCCACAACAAAGAAAAAAATCTTCTTTCCGTTCAATAATACCTATGGCGAGTTGAATTTCAAGTCCCTTCACGTAATTTCGCTTACCCTCAATAACAAATGAGCCCTTAGGAAGAAACTGTCCAGTTGGTGCTCCTCTTTTTACTTGAGCGGGGGTCACCCAATACGCATCGCTTCCATATAACCCGTCTTTCCAAGCCCTGCTGAAGGACACAGTCGCCTGGCCAACTTCTTGCAAGCTCCTATCAATGTTATCTAACGAATGGCTATTTTTTAGAATGAAAAAAGGAGAGCCATGGATTTCGGCGTGAAACACCAGATCTTGTTCCTCTAAATACTTGCGTATGATGGCCGAATTTGATGAAGCATCCCTGCCACCGATTGCTAGCAACCCGTCGCTCGTAATGAACCATCGATACCGCTCGTACCATTCTTTATTTCTTACATGTTGAATTGCAGCACCTTTAGCCTCAATCGAGTCTGACTGCCTTTTTAGTCTATTAATATGTCCGACTAATCTTGTTCTAGCTTCATCAATCGAAGATAAGCCCCTTTCCAAGTCTTTTGCTCGTTGGAAGAGCATGGAAGACATTCTGGCTGGATTTCGTTGGAACTCTATATCTTCACCAGCAACCTCCAAATATCTTGTACCCTTACGATTGAAGATATTTACTGATTTTTCCTGAATCAATTTAGTGAAGGATTCACTAAATTCTATGTCCGGTCCTTCGTAGGGAATTGACATTAGTTCCGCAGCAACTTTTCTTATGATATGGGCTTTAGCAATTACTTGTTCCTTGGCTCTATCTTGTTCTGAAATATCATGTAATAGAGCAGACACCCGACTCTCTATGTGAGTTGTTTTTAACTTCCGTCCTAGATTTATGATCTGATAACTTAACACTTGGTCCACCCCTTCCATATACTCTTTGACCATTATTGCTCGGGCATTAGCCGTGGCATTTGTTGGTATGGGGAGCACATCTACAGGATTTCCGTCTTCGTCCTCTATTAGCGTAGGATTATGTTTGCTGCTGGTGGTTATTTCTTCGATTAGGGATTTGGTATTAAAATAAATTCTTCTTATTTCATCTAGAGTTAGGTTCTCGACTGTTTCTGCCTGGATGTTAGACCTAAGCACTATTTCTTCGACAAATTTTCTTGGAAGAGAGGTGATTCTTCCTACCCACTTGACGACCTGGAGACCAGATGATTCAACATTAATACTCATGTTAACAAAATCATCTATCGAAATAGTAACGACATCAATTCCACGCCTTGGGGGAAATTCATAAACGGTTCCTACCCTTAGGGTTCTATGTTTTGCCTCTATGGGCTTTAGTATTGCCAGGATATTTGATCTTTCGTCACATAACACTATATTGCCGTCTGCAAATAATTCGACAACTAAAATTCTTAGGCCTCTTATTGGATGTCTGAAATTGAAGATTACTATTCGTTCACTGTCTGGCTGATGAAGTGTTTCTATTTTGGATCTTTCTAAGTGTGATTTGATTATTTCTCCCATGTAGTTTTGCTCCAGTGGCTTAAATTTTAAGTTCGTAATCCAGATACCCTTGGTTGAAATCATTAGCATGATGTCAGGTTCAGTAGAGTGATGCAATTTGAATAGAAAGGAGTTTCTCGTTACTGGGATGACGTCGCTCACGTAGTATCCCTGAATAGTTTTAGACTTTATTTCATTTACGAGGTAGCTAAGTTCGACACCTGAGAGCTCCATAATACGTGAAAAAATGGTCACTAATATTAACCAAAATGGTTAGATTATGAAATGACCGCAAGGAATTAAACAGGGCATATCAATCAGAAACCTATCCATTTGCAACCACTTGACAGAGTTTTTTACATGAGGGCAATTTTAGGTTTGATAGCTGGCGTAATTGTTGGTATAGCTATAGGGCCGGGCACAGATCAGGCTAGTGCTGTAGGAATAGCCATTAGTATGGCAATAGTTTTCTATATACTATCATACGCTACTGGAAAGAGGGTGTTTGGGAACATTCCCAAAAAAGAACGGCGAAAAGTCGCAACTAGCGGAATATTTCCATTCATATTCTTGTTACTGATGTTCATGATTATTACTTATACTGTGTTGCATCAGAATATTGCTAGTTAAATATCGGGGGCCGCTACTCCCTTCTTATGTTTTGGAAGCATAAGACACCAGGGATTCCAGATGAACTTTTTGAAACCGATCAGGAAATACCCATAACCAAAGAAGAAGTACGTGCTATCGTAGTCAGCAAATTGAGGTTGAATGACGGAGTTGCTGCCATCGATATAGGATGTGGGAGTGGAAGCATTACAGTGGAGATCTGTCTTCAGACAAAGAGTAATAATGTATATGCTATTGATTTTAACAAAAAGGCTATTGATCTGACCAAAACAAACCTTGCTAAATTTGGAGTAAAAGCAATAACGATGCTTGGTAAGGCGGAGGACGTTTTGCCAACACTACCTAAAGTAGATGCAATAATGATCGGAGGTTCGTGGGGAAACATTCATCAAATTCTAAATTTAGCTACGGACAGGTTAGTTAAGGGTGGAAGAATTGTGATTGACACGATTCTAATTGAAACGACGTACAAGACACTTGATGCACTTCAAGGTTTGAAATTGAGTGGGATTGATATTACTCAAGCCTCTATTGCCAAAGGCAGACAAGTAAGTACGGGGACAATGATGCTTGCAAGGAATACTGTTACTATAATATCTGCAACCAAACCCTGAATCGCACATCCCAGCAACATTACACGCTTTGATTTAAATAGTTGTAGCATTGAGTCCTTTTTAATGGAAGTTGTATGCGTCGGATGTGGCCCGGGTGATCCCGAGCTTCTAACTGTTAAAGCCGCAAGTCTGTTGAAGAATGCGGATGTGATATATGCTCCGACGGCTCGCGAAGGCAAACCTAGTATAGCTTTTTCAATCGTTCAAAAATATGTGAATGCAACTGCCAAGATCGTGGACTTGATCTTTCCAATGGTTAAGAACAGGGAGCAAACTAGACTGTACTGGAGAAGAAATGCCGAGCAAATAGCTGAAGCCGCGAAAATGGGTAAGAACGTAGTTTATCTAACAGTTGGTGATCCCTCGTTATACAGCACGTGGATATACATACAAAGAGAGATCACTTCAAGGTATCCTGAAATTCACCTTAAAATTATCCCTGGAATACCATCTGTATTTGCCTTCGCGGCCCAGGCCAAAATTAGCCTTGCAGAAGGAGATGAAACCCTTGGTATTATTCCTGCCTGTTATGACCTTGAAAAGGTAAAACGCACAGCGAATTCCTGTGATACTCTCGTATTCCTAAAGGACGGCAGACATTTTGGTGAAGTCATAGAAATGCTTGGCAGCGCCGGCTTTTCTGATGACTCCATGATAACTATGGCTCAGGATGTCTCGGCAGGTGAAGAGGTGTTGAAGCGAAATAGTCTGAAGGAAATTCGTCAGAATAAAGTGACGACTGAAAAATACTTCTCGCTCATGGTGGCAAAAAGAAAAAATGGAAGTTAACAAGATCGTTTATTTTGTAGGTTGTGGTCCTGGCGATCCAGAGCTTATCACAATCAAAGCCAAAAATCTGATAGAAAACGCGGACGTTATCGTATATTCAGGATCTTTAATTAATTCCAGGATTTTGGAATTTGCAAAACATGATGCCCATCTATACGATGCGTCACTAATTAGCAGAGAGGAGATAAGTCGATTATTGTCAGAGTCAACTAAGCACGGCTTGCTCTCAATACGCCTGCATGACGGAGACCCCGGTATATTTAGTACTATTCGAGAGCAAATAGACGTGTTAGAGGATGACGGATTACAATGCAAGGTAGTACCCGGAGTTACGTCCTTACTTGCAGCGGCTGCTGAGATGAATTTGGAGCTCACCCTACCCGGGGTTACACAAACGCTGATTGTAACTAGAGCAGAATTACGAACGCCGGTGCCGGCTCGAGAGCGAATCTCTGAGCTTTCAAAACATCGCGGTACTCTGGTTTTTTATCTTAGTGTCCACTTGATTGAAAGTATAGTCAAGGAGCTTCTTGAAGGCAACACGTACACTGAGGATACGCCTGCGGCGGTAGTATATCGAGCAGGTTGGGTAGACCAAGTTATAATCAGCGGAACTTTGAGTGATATTACAAAAAAAGTAAAACATGCTAGGATAATTAAAACCGCGTTAGTCTTCGTTGGAGATGTATTGGCACCAAGAAAGTACGAATATTCTAAAGTTTATGAT
>JAATVT010000195.1 GCA_014523685.1 Nitrososphaerales archaeon TH5893 | reverse complement strand
GTTGCTATTTCCTGTTGTAGGTCGTAGTCCTCTGGAAGGTTATTCTTAAACCACTCCAATAAAACATCAGTTGTTTTATCCTCTGACATACATCCTGTAGGAGTACGAAATAGTTAACTATTTCCGAGTCACCAGAATTTGTACTGCGATTTAGCATCTTCCTTGAATTCATATTTGAGGGCATAATGCCGATCTCGACTAAATCTCAATATAGATGCAAATCAGTATGCATAATCTCATACCTTGAATACTCCTTGCTCACGTTTACAATTCGATTCGGAGTTCCTTCCGTCCAAGAATTTAAATGTGCAATTACTGCATAAACTGAATATTTATGAAGATGCTAAGTGCCAGTCCTGGATTTGGCGCGCCCCTAAGCGAACAGGAGTCAAAAGATTTCTTGGCTACTGGTAAACTAAACGTACACCTTGGAACAGTGGACGAGAATGGTCATGCAAATATTCATCCTGCATGGTACTATTACGACCCTAATAATAATAAGATATACGTTGAAACTTCAATACAGTCAAAGAAAACACATAACCTTAGAAGAAACAAGAATGTTTACTTTTGCATAGATGATCCGAACCCTCCCTACAAAGGAGTACGCGGAAAGGGAAGTGTAATAATACATGAAGATGTGAACTTTAATGTTCCTATCACTGAAAAGATTATGATCAAGTACCTCGGAAAGCTGGAACATCCAATGGCTCAGGCACTTTTGGACATGCAGAAGAAAGGCAAATCAGTTATTTTAGAAATTAGTCCAAAATATTACTCGACTTGGGATTACGGGAAACAGATCCAGTAAATGCATATATCTTGATGTAACTAAGGAGGAACTATCTAAATTAGCCAACACAGATCCCCGGAGCTATCTTGAATTGAATTTATCCATATTTGTTATAAATACGACGCAACCTGGGATATTTTAGCGTACATTTTAGCAAATTTGGTATGATCATGGTACGTAAGCGAATAATGCAGATTTGTTCCATCAGCAGTAAGAATGGATGTATCATATCTTGACTAGACAACTGATTTTATTCTTGGAAATATTGGCTTTCTGCCCCATGGATAAAATCAGTGTATTCTCGTTACTCTTTTATTGGGATCTGATGTTTACATTTGAAAACACAAATTCTAATGAAAACTGTTCCAAAGATTGATCGACTTGCAGGTATAGAATGCTATTGCACCGATTTTCGGGAAATAGGTGGCTCAATAAAAAAAGATAATGAAGGTTTTAGAGTATCAGAAATAATAAATGAATCTGTTCTTGTAGGCCTGTCTCCAGTTCAAGACAATCTACATAAATATCCACTTTACCTACTAGAAAAAAAGGGTATTGATTCCCATCATGCTTTAGTTGAAATTAGGAAAGATCTCGGCCTCGACCTCAGAATTATGGGAATGAAGGATGCTAAAGCGATTACAAAACAATATGCTAGTTCAATGCGGATAGGCAACGCACATCAGCAACAACTATGTAAAACAAAGCATACTTTTCTCGAGCTCAAGGGATTTACTACAAGACCTCTAGGCAAAGAATCTCTCCTTGGGAACGAATTCTCAATTACTATTTATGATGCAAAGCATTTCGAAATGTCTGAGTTCAAGAAAGAGGTCGAAAAGGTCGCCAATTTTTATGGATTACAAAGGTTTGGAAGTGAAAGGTTAGTAACTCATCTTGTAGGGAGGGAAATTGTAAAAAGAAACTTCAAAAAGGCTGCTGAACTTCTGCTGTCATACACTACAGAGTATGACTCCGCGATGAGTAAGGAAATCAGGCAGAAAAGTCTAGATCCGAAAAACTATCGAAATATTTTAAAACAACTACCTAAAGGGATGGATATTGAATATCAGTTGATGAATGCATTTGTAAATGGGAAAGAACCGATATCAGCGTTGCGCTCGATCTCAATTAATATTCGAAGGTTATTTGTACACGCTTATCAAGCATATATCTTTAATAGATGCTTGAGTAATGCAATCGCTAATGGCGAGAATCTTCTAAGAAGTAGTAAAAATGACTTATGCTTTGAAGTGGAGGGTCCATTGACTTTTGGCAGAATAAGAAAGTTTAACTCCACCACTGAACAGGAGACTAGATTGACTCCAGCTCTTCGACTTGCTGGGTATTCCTTTCAGTCTGGCAAAGGAAGATTTGAACTCATTACAAAAAAAATAATGGACGAGGAAAATGTGACTCCAAGAGATTTTTACATAAAGGAAATGCAGGAGTTGAGCAATCAGGGTGGATTCAGACAAGCTTTACTCTGTTGTAGAGATTTTACATACAAGAGTTCATCTGGAATCTCTTTCAAGCTTCCGAAAGGCTCATATGCCACAACGCTTCTGCGTGAGATTATGAAACCAGAGGATCCGGTAAAAGCTGGATTCTAAGAACATATGTATTCATGACAGAATAGTATGAGGCCCATGACAAGAAACTGATATGAGCGACCGCAGAAAAATATACTTTACATGTTTGAGATGTACTGGTAGACAGTTCAAGGGTATAAGATTGATAAAAAATCACGTAAAGAAATACCATAAAGCCCAGAGTAGGGAAGCCATCAATCAATTCTTCTTAGAATGGGTAATAACACCGGAACCGATTCTGTGATGATATTAGTATTTTCTTGATCCCAAGTCAACCTAATAGCCAAACACATATCTTGAGTAACCTTAGCCCCGATCTCCTATAAGTATATCATGCAAAAACGTAAATGAGTTTCTTCCAACTTTATGCTGAGGGTTAAACCTGAGAACTTTCGTATCAGCAAATAAGATATTGGTTAATAATACGGTCTAGGTCCGAGCAAAACCTGGTGGATTTGTCCAAGCCGTTGGAGGACCTCTGTTACAAATCCTTGATATGATTGTTAATATAATATTCTAGTAAGGAAAGTAACAAAAACTTCATTATTAGATTGCCTATAAAAAGAAGAGTAGAAATGAAAGGGGTCCCGAAATTAAAGTACAAAGTTAACTATGATCCTCCAACATACAACTATAAGACAAAGAAGTACGAGCATAAGGAAGGCGCCTACCTAAGCTATGAAGAGGCACGAGCAAATCGCTGGAAATGCGAGAAATGTGGTAGCCTATTTGGTAATCTCCCTAGGCTAAGACAACACAAGATTGAATCTCATTCATACTAGCTTTAGATTTGAGGTGGCGGTACTCAGAGCTCTTCAATGCGCATTTAAGAATGATAGAACATACATAAAGAATTTTCACGAATTTTTATTATGTTGGATTATGCTCTGAATGCTCTACTGAGCATAATTAATTCGGGGCCGCTAGTTAAACGTCCGACAATTACAGATTTTGAATTTGCAATTATACCTGATGACAAAAAGGGTACGCCTCCATTGATGGTTAATGGTTCAACTTGAACCTGTAGGGCTTCTGAAATAATTTCAATCTCTTTTTCCGTAGATTTTGGATGCACAGCAGCTCCTGTGTTCGTTGCTACAATCATCGATCCCGTTTGAATAAATCCACCTACCGTTATTGAATGAACTGGTACACCTAATACGTCTCGAATTTGTTGATCTAGTTCACATCCAAATAAGGGGGAAATAACTGCCCCATTATCATTAGTTGCAATTAGATTTCCGATCGCAGTAAATTTGCTTTTTAGGCTTTCAACGTTTAGACCTGAGGCCTCTTTAAGAATTTGGATTTCTTCATGTGATGCAATTGAGGGAACCAGAATTCCATTGTTATTCATAACAGCCATCGCACCGATAAGCCTAGTCCCTGCTATTGATGCCGAAACCTGTTTCTCGACTTCTAGATATTCTTTTAGTCTGTTCCTTTTTGTTTCCGCAAAACCAGGTGGGGTTATTATAATCCTATCATTGGCTCTCGCAAATAATCCAATATTGGGACTTTTATATACGTCATATCTGAAAATTGCCAAGGACAATTTTTTGTTAAATTGTGAATATGAACCTATGGAATCCATCTGTCTATCATGGATAGGTATTAGATGCCTGATCTTCAAAACATTACTTCGATTTATCTACACAGATCTTTTGAATATTCAAAATTCTCAGTGACCCTGATGGTCTTCTGGTTGAGTAAACTTGTCCTTCTGGCTCCTATATGTTCTCTATCCCACGCATTATTGTGGATTTCAAATAGACGCAGTTACAAATTACTATGACGGTCAATAAGCGGCTGCTTTGGGAGCACAAGAATCTCGCAATTGTAAACTTGTATATACCGCTAGTTTTATGCACTCGGACAACTTACAAATACAGCTTTGTTCACGTTTAAACTTGCATAAACTAACAGTAGATTTTGGTTACCGGACAACCGGACTTTCAACCACGCCAATTGTTGAGGCTCCTACTTTTGTGGTCTGAATATATTTTGGAAATAACCACTAAAGTGTGTGTGTCAATTTTCTAGATTAAAATCTAGGACAAATAACAGTTTGGGATGGTTAGACGTAAGCCGTCTTAATAAAAAAGATATCCTGCTAACTGGTTACTCCGTCACAGGATTTTAGTGCTGCCATAGTTTCATCCACAGATTGATATGCTCCCATCCTTTCATGTGATAATATGTCATCTTTACAGAGCCCATATTCATTTGAATAATGACCTGAGCTGTATCCCATATAAGCGAATCCAATTCCTATTAGTAATGATGATCCTACGATAATGGCAATCGTAATCATCAATGTGTTG
>JAATVT010000194.1 GCA_014523685.1 Nitrososphaerales archaeon TH5893 | reverse complement strand
TATAATAAAATCAGGCGTTATGCTGGCGGAATAGCTGATTGGGAGCAAGCAGGTTATCCACTAGAAGGAGATTTTGTAAGCTAATCCAAAAGTATTTCTAGATATCTTAGATAGCACTCTACCAATGTAATAGCCAACTAGCCAACAGATCAAGCAATATTTTTACTATTAGTTCTGTTAGAGGAATTTGATTTATGAATAATTCTATTTATGATAATCTTCTGGCTTAATCCAAGACCAGTATTTTTGTTCAATTCCTTTGTAAATGATAGGGAGACGAACCTGGAAACTAGTCTCTCCGGGTCTAGAGGTAAAATGTATGTCTCCTTTGTGAGTATCCACAATTATCCTGCGGCTTATACTTAATCCAAGACCAGTGCCTTTACCTAGTTCTTTGGTTGTAAAGAATGGTTCGAAAATACGGGGTTGAATGTCTTTTGGAATGCCTTGACTCCCGCTATCCACTATTTCTACAAGTATATGACTTTTACGTTCGTTTTTAGTACGAATTAAAATAGTTCCATGGTTGCCTATACTATCAATTGCATTATCTATAAGATTCGTCCATACTTGATTCAGCTCATTTCCAATAGCATTGACATGCGGCAAACCAGATTCATATTCTCGAATTATTGTTATATCTGCTTTCTTTAATTTATGCTGAAGCATAGTTAATGTGCTTTCTATTCCATCATGAATGTTGACGTCCTGTAAAGGTGCCTGATCCATATACGAATACGATTTTACTGCAGAGATTAGTTCACTAATACGTGCAGTGCTGTTCTTAATCTCATAAAGCAAATGATCGACTCTAGTAGTAGCATTAAGCCATCTAAGAATATCTTCAAGCAAAAGATTTTGCTCCATAGCATTACTACTGCTACTTGCACTTGATAGCTGGGGTAAAACAACATTGTTAGCTATGTCATTTAGCTTATCTATATCTACTCCTAAATTTACCAAATCAGATGCAAATTTCCATCCGTCATTAATGCCATGAGATTCAAGCCAATCTATGATTCGGTCTTCCTTATCGCTTTGTGTTAGTGCGTCATCCGTAGTATTGTTAGCAGAGTTCTTATTTAGAGTATTTGCGAAATTTGAATCGAACTTTAAAGTATCATTTCTTAATTTAGAAAGATATGACCATTGCGTAGCAGTCATGCTCTGCTGCTCGTTCAACTTCTGGACAAGGGATCTCCATTCTTGGATAGAATCAGATAATTGTGTTATTGATCTATTGGCAGCCGCTGCAGGATTATTCAACTCATGAGCAAGGCCTGCAGCCAAGCCACCTAGCGCTATAAGCTTTTGATTCTGCTGTAATGCTGTCTCTAAGGTTTTAAGAAGCTGAGCCATTGAATTCAGAATTTGTCTGGTCAGAGAAGGAGAACTGTATATCATTCGCCAGAATTCATCTTGGTTCCATCTTAATAGATGGCTTTTCTTTGTAGCATAGGCAGCACAACTATGGTTTGTCCATCCAAGAATAATGGGTAGCTCTCCAAAATGGTCTCCTTCATTATAAGTGGAAAGTACTGCTTCTTTAGATCCATCTCTCAGTATTACTTCTACCTTCCCGTCTAAAAGTACATAAAAAGTGTCATGTTCTCCTTCTGCAAGTATTTTATCTCCTGCTTCATACCAAACCTCCTTTCCCTTGTCAATGGACTTTAATTCCTGACTGGTTAATCCTGAAAATAGCTTTATTTGATGGATAAAAGCCTCGTGGTCATGAGTCATCATATTATTATTAGTATCAGTATTAATAGTCATGTTCCCATGTTTATTGTCAATTTTTTGATTATTATTTTTATCGCTATTGTTACCCGACATGAGTATTATTTCACACCCTCTTTAAATATTGATGTATCAGCTGAACAGCAATAGACCCTTCACCTACACTTGCGGCAACTCTCTTCATGGAGCCATGACGCACGTCTCCAGCAGCAAATATCCCTGGAACATTTGTCTCAAACAAATATGGTTGACGGTCTAGTGTCCAGCCCTGAGGATGTTCACGCCCGTTATGGATCAAATCTGGCCCAGTCAAAATAAAACCGTTTGCATCTCGCTCTATTAGTCCAACAAGCACATCAGTATGTGGTACGGCACCAATAAATATATAGAGTTCACGGGACGGAAGCGTCAGTACCTGTCCTGTTTGAGAATTTGTTATGGTAATAAATTCAAGTTTATTTTCACCTCGTACCTCTGTTACTTTTGAATTTAATAGCACATGTATATTGGCTGTTTCATCTATTTGATGAATCAGATAGTGTGACATACTTTTGCTTAAAGAATCACTACGAACTACAAGTGTTACTGTTTTAGCATATTTAGAAAAATGAATTGCAGCTTGGCCTGCAGAATTAGCACCTCCGACCATAAAAACATCTTCCCCTTTGCAGGATAGTGCTTCTACCATAGAAGCTCCGTAATAAACGCCATACCCAGTCAGTTTATCTATTCCTTTTACATCCTTCAGCTCGCGGTATGATACCCCACAAGCAATAAGCAGAGCATGGCAGCTTATCTCTGTCCCATCATTTAATTTAACTATCCTGTACGGGCCATCAACTCGTAAACTGACAGCCTCCTGCGGAGTTAAGATTTCGGCCCCAAATCGAGCTGCCTGAGCAGCAGCCCGTCTGGCCAGGTTACTACCACTCAAACCAGAAGGAAAGCCGAGGTAATTTTCGATATTATGACTCATGCCTGCTTGTCCCCCCGGTGCCTGTCTTTCGATCAGCAATGTGCCTAGACCTTCTGAGGCTCCGTATACTGCTGCTGCTAAGCCAGCTGGACCACCCCCTATTATTATCAAATCATAGAAAGGCATCTGTGCATGTGTCTTAAGACCTATTTTTTCCGCTATCTGTGAGTTGGTTGGTTCTGCTATCAGTGAACCATCAGGAAATATAACAAGGGGCAGATGTAAAGACGAGGGTTCCGAAGAAGGTGCTGTAGGAGATGATATGCGCTCCGGAGTAACGGTATTTGTATCAACAGAAGAATTAGAGCTTTTGCCCGACTTGGTTGAACTTGCAATAGAAACTAAACGACGGGCTTCTTGATCACCTTCGATATCTAACCATTGATATGGAATACCATTTCTCGCTAGGAAATGCTTTACATCGTAAGATTTTGGCGACCATCTTAATCCTATAATCCTAATGCCTTCAAACGGTGGTTTGGCCAAAGCCCACCAGTCATCTAATAGGTCATCAAGTATTGGATATAGTTGTTCTTCGGGCGGGTCCCATGGTTTCATCAGGTAATAATCAATTTTGGCCTTATTGATAGATCTTATGGCAGCCTCAGTATCTGCATACGCTGTAAGTAATACACGTTTGGCTTCCGGAAATATATTCATGACTTCCTCTAGGAGAGACACTCCTGACATCTGAGGCATTCTTTGGTCTGCTAATAGTAATGCCAATATCTCATTTCGTAACTTTAGCTTTTTTACTAATCTAAGAGCCTCTTGACCAGATTCTGCCTTAAGAACACGAAAGCGCTTACCATATTGCCGTCTTAAGTCACGTTCAATAGCTCGAACTACTTGTGGATTATCATCCACCGTAAGCAAGACAGGTCTCATACACTTATATCAGTATCTCGCTTGCTAACACATAAAAATTTATTTTTAGTTTTAACCTATCTTCAATCCATAAATTATGGCTGTCACTGCCTATTTTTCTCCTCTTGTAGGAATCATCAGTATTAATAATTATAATGTGGAAAAAGATTCCCACATACGACTGTGAATTGTGAATTGGAGTTTGAGAATGAGAAGATGACACAGCTGGTGGTGTGTCTGGGTATCATATAAGTATACTATCTATGTGCACTAATCCTTCTGTAATAATAAGTAGCGTAGTTTATAGTAGATTGCATTTAATATATCTCCATAAAAAATGCAAAATATCCAATGTGCTGACTGTGGATGCTGTCCAGAAGATTGTAAAGACAGTATTTCTCCCCAAACATGTCCAAATTGCTCATGGAAAAAATGCTGTTGCTGGAATTA
>JAATVT010000193.1 GCA_014523685.1 Nitrososphaerales archaeon TH5893 | reverse complement strand
GATACGAGCAGGCGCAATAGTTCACCGCCAACATAACCTGATGCTCCAACGACTCCGACTTTCATTTTCTAGTTCCTTTTTCTTTGTTGCGGCCACACTTTATGAATTTTATCGTGAGAACGGTCCCGATTAAAACTGTTGTTAAAAAGTATACCCCAATTAATTTTGTAATTCTTATTCTTATTTCTTTGCAACATTCACTGCATATTGCAATATGGCGTCGGCGATGTCAATCTCTGAAACATTTTGAGCGCCCCTAAATTCGACAGTATTATTCACCTCATTTACTAGTAAACCTCTATTTGTATCTTCCATCAGGTCCACCCCCAGTACGCCGCCCCCGACAGACTTTGCAGCCCTGAGAACGATATCCTCTAGCTCACGCGTAATGGTGGCTCTTTCAGCCTTTCCGCCTCTCGACACATTCGTTCTCCACTCATTGTCTGCGGAATAGCGATAAATCGCAGTGACCACACTTTCACCTACGACAATACACCTTAAGTCACGGGGAGGTCTATCGACCATTTCTTGAACATAGTAAATTCGGGAGAGTGCACTACCATTTTCTTCTCTAGTTTCTACCAGCATATTAGCGGTTTCTTCATCTCTTATCGGAAAGACTCCTCTTCCCCATGATCCTACGATCGGTTTGAGAACAACTGGATATCCTATTTCATTCATTAAATTCTTTGCTCCTTCGGAGCTGAATGCAAAGGAGGTATTAGGCACTGGAATATTGTGTTTTGCAAGTTTCAAGGAAGTAACTAGCTTATTTCCACAAATTTGACTCACTTCAAAATTATTTATAACTCTAAATCCCACGAATTCTAGACATGCAGTAATGTACAAACCTCTAAAGTGACTAATACTCCGCTGTAAGACTATATCTCCAAATTGTAATTCAGATTTCTTGCTTGTCGTACATATTGTCAAGTTTTTGGCATCTATCATTTGGGCGCTTAGACCCTCTTTTATTGCCTTATCATAGAGTGCTTTCTCTTCAAACCGCAACTTGTCATAAATTATGCAGATATCTGCCATCTATTGGCCCCAATCTTCGCCAACTGATTCGGCGGGTTTCAGTTCTATTTTTTCTTCCACCTTGGAAGTGATTTCAAAATCTGCTCCACAATCTGGACATGTCACAATTTCCCCTACCACGGAATCATTTGGAACCTTCATTTCAGCACCACAATCTTTACATTCTATTTTCAAATTCGTTCACCCTGCGGTTTTCGACTCTACCCTATTTGCTATCGCATTTGCCATTACGGTCTGTAATCCCCATAGTTCGACAAAGCCCTTTGCTAGAGCCTGATCGAACGAGGACGATGCACCGTAGCCTGAAACATCACTCTTATAGAGTGAATAATCGGATTCTCTACCCGTCACACGCAAACTTCCGTTATGCATCCTTAATTTAACTTTTCCATTCACCCTTTTTTGTGTTTCATCTATAAACTTATCCAAGTCTCGTCTGAGTGGATCGTACCACAGCCCTGAATATACAAGCCAGCTCCAGTATTCCTCAACAAATGCCTTGAACCGAAGTTCATGGTTGGTCAGCACCATTTTTTCAAGATCCTTATGTGACTCGATTATGGCAATGGCTGCAGGCGCCTCATATACTTCCCTAGACTTTATTCCTATTGCCCTGTCTTCGATATGATCGACTATGCCGACCCCAAACGAGCCAACTAGCCGGGTCAAATACTCAATAAGATCAACCATTTTCATTCTTTTGCCGTCAACAGCCACAGGGATGCCGTTCTGGAATTCCATTTCTATTTGACCAATGCTATCATTATCGAATTCCACAAAACTGAATGCATCAATGGGAGGCTCACAGAATGCGTTTTCCAGGTTACCGCCTTCAATCGAACGACCCCAGATATTTTGATCGATGCTATACTTTTTTGCCTCCTCTGTAACTGGGATGTTTTGCTCCTTCGCAAATTTTATCTCAAGGTCACGTGTTAGATTCATGTCCCGAATAGGAGCAATGATTTTAAGTCCGGGATCCTTGGCCCGTATCGAGAGATCGAACCGTACCTGGTCGTTGCCCTTGCCAGTGCAGCCATGTGCTACATTTGGGGCAGCTTCCTGATGTGCAATTTCGACCAACTTGGACGCAATTAGAGGCCTAGCCAATGCCGTACCTAAAGGATATTTATTTTGATAAAGTCCATTCGCCTTAATAGAGGCGATAACAAAATTTGTTGCAAACTCTTCCTTTGCGTCAATTTTTATATGATCTATAGCACCAATGGATCTGGCTTTTTTCTCAATTTCTGTGAAATCATCGTTCTGACCACAATCAATAGTTACGGTGACAACATCCATATCATGTAAGACTTGTAAATATCTTATACATACACTAGTGTCCAAACCTCCTGAATATGCGAGAACAACCTTCTGTTTAGCCATGTTATAGGCGCTTCATTTTATATCATTAAATTTATGTTTTGTGGTTATTCGCATTCAAAAAAATTTGGAGTTGTTAACTCCGGTACTTGTCCCACAAAAAAAATTCTATGGGATAGATCTGCTGTAAAGCTTCCCTTCCAGAGCAAGTTTGTACATTTCGGCTACGTATGGGTTCTTTGCTGGTGTTTCTGCACCTAGTTCTACTAGACGTGCATATACTCTTACTACATAAGCT
>JAATVT010000192.1 GCA_014523685.1 Nitrososphaerales archaeon TH5893 | reverse complement strand
ACTAGACAAGAACCAGTGTGCAAGCCCCAGGCCAAGCAACTGGCCAAACAACTCTTGTCAGTATAGGGATGTTGTAAAATACTGCAAAAAATATGAAATAAACTCTAGATTACGATTTCAAATGGAAAATGGAAGTAGATATGGTGAAGTACAAAATTCACAACTTACAGTGACGTCCTTGCCGGCTCTCTTACCACAGGTACTGCATACCATATGTTTGATTACAGGTCTGAAAAATTGTAATTCTGAGGCAGATTCTATTGCATTCTTCATTTCAATGTTTGAGGAAAGATCGTTCATATCGAGGTTCACAGCTAGACCTCCATTTAGCAAATTATCTATGGAATTACTTCTATCAACTATTAAACGTGATTTGCTATCGTTGGGAGAAACTAATTCTTTTCCATAGACTGTCAATCCCTGCGAATAGGCAAGACTGCCTTGCTGAGAAGACATTAACGAGATCTTGCCATACTTGTCAGAATCCAAACTTGCAAATCTCCTAGCACTGTCATCATTTATCATGGCTATACCCACATGGTCCTCACCCATCTGCCTTCCTTGGTCTGTGGCCACATCTACAGCGGTTTTTAGCACTTTTTGCAGAATTTCTATTCCTCCGTTGTTGATCTCATGTCCTAGAATATCATTCACTGATTCCTTAGCTCCTGTAAGGTTGATAACAGTAGTATGGGTTCCAAGCTGCGTGAACTGAGTGCTGCTGGACAGTGTGGGTAACATACCCTTTCTAATAAGATCGGTAAGTGCTTTCTTTCGTATTGACATTGCTGATAATGCTGGCTTTATCATTAGTGCGAGTCTTGCTCGGAAATAGGTTTCATCCTTATTAGATTGGTAGGCAAGCCTCGGAAGATTAATCGATAAGGATTGTAAAGTTGCTACTGTACCAGACGATACCTTATTACTTATTAATTTGTGAATACCATTTAAACTTCTTGATTTATTTCTTGCCATCGATACGAGTCCACCTGTTCGTATTATAGATACAACTTTTTCAGAATAATCTCTAAGAATATCCTTACCACCAAACTTTAATGCAATCCCAATTCGAGGGACTGAGGTAAAATTGAGGTAGTTATTGTAACTATCTAGAATTTCATTTATCAATTTTGAATTAGACTGATCTTCAATATCTAAGGTAATGGTAGTGATTGGAAGGCCAAATATTGAATCCGATGAATACATCGGTGCCGTGGATGATTCCATTAAAGCCCTTGTAAGCAAAGCTGCCACCTCTCTCGAATCACCTATTCGATTTAGCAAAGAAGTAATTCCATCTAGAACTATCTCTGTTGAAGCCTCCCTACTCAATAGTGAGATTAATAGCGGAAGAGCCGTTGCCAATTCGTCAATATTATTTATAGACGTTAGTCTTGAAACATTCAAAAATTTACCCTTTAGATCTATGCCACTTTCAGCAACATGATCGATATTCACAAATACGGTATCTGGAACCAAACCCCATATTCCACTATTAGATATATTTATTTCTCCGGCCAAGTGCATGTCTGCTATGTCCTTTGGTAAAGTATTGATTATAAGATGCTCCGAAAGCATTGATTGAGCAACTTTAGATATTACACTATCGATTCCGTTTCCGATCTTATCTATATTGTTTAACATCTCGAAAATATCAGAAGTGGGCAATCCTAGCCTTGCTAGCTTATTTCTGTATTCTTCATGTCCGTGCTCAATCAGGACGGAATTCACGGTTTCCCTAATTAAAGAGGAGGTAAGATATGCGGTCTGAAACTTGTATACCTTGTTTTCCACTTCTTCGGTTATTTTATGGGCCTGCTCAAGTGGCATATTTGCCTCTCTCACAAGCGATTGAATTATTTTATGAGAATTAAATTCCTCAATTGACTGTTTGCTTGTCCTAACATACATTTTGCCACTCTCAATTATCGATCGTTCTTCTATTTGTCTGGCCAAGCTCAATACCAATTTACCCAGATTTGTTATTGTGTAGCGTCGTTCCCCCTTGTTTAGAGCAACGAGTGATTGTCGAAGGAGCTTCCTAAGATGATATGCAAACTTACCAGATTCTTTCTTTGACTTAAATCCTGCGAGCGACTTCAACTCAGAATATGTAAGTGGGCCTTTGGAATTTAGAATACGAAGAATATCTATTCTATTCGGACTAGCCATAACAGAAAAAATCATTCTAACCCGTTTTGAAGCAGATTCTAAGATTCCGTCTCGTCTGGGTTCTGATTGAACTGAATAATCATTACTCAACTGTTTCATTGCCTCGATATTCTACCTAAATGATTAAAACTACTTTGTAAATTATATTTTACTATTGATATAATGGACCCTACTCAACCGTGTGGCAGGATTTTGTTTGATTTTACCCTATTAGCCCTCTACCATTACCCTATTAGCCCTCTACCATTACCCTATTAGCCCTCTACCATTACCCTATTAGCCCTCTACCATTACCCTATTAGCCCTCTACCATTACCCTTTTTTCGTCTAGCACAGTTTTTTCTGCAACTTTACTTTCTCTAATCTCCTGGATGGAAGTTGGAATTTCAGGCAGCCTTACCTTTGCTTCATCTTCGAGCATATTCTCGACCTCATTAAGTATTGAAATGGCATCTGCATCTATTGGAGTTGGAATTTTATTTATATCCAATTTGAGATTGGAATTGACGAGAACATCGGAGGTTATGGAATTTACTTCGGATATCATTCCACTTGCGCTTGGTACGACAGTTGAAATATCTCTCTGTATTTCTTTGATGAGTTCTATGGTGGGGTTTATGGTCTCCATCACCATCGCGAATTCATTGATAGTACTAAAACGAATTACCACCACTTCAAGAGCTAGGCTAACGTTCTGTGTAGTATTTCGTACCCTACGAATATTTGAAAGCTCGTTTGCTAGTGCTTTTGCACGCGAGTTATTCCCAGACTTTATACTCTGTGCTATTTTATATCGAAAATCTTTATCCATCGCGGCAAACTTCTTGTCAAGCATTCGCAACCTTGAGAGCTGACTATTCACTACGCTTGTTGCTCCTGCGATATCATTCTGAAATTGCAGCCGCTGTCGATCCATCTAATTCATTTAAACTAAATATCTGGAAATGTTAAAATCCAATGTCAAACTCTATGTACCAAAAGCTACTATAGAGTTAAGCTCAAATTTCTCAGTATTCAAACATCCCAAGATTATTTCAGTGTAAGAACAGTGGTTCTTACGTGGCTAGGGGAATGTCATAATACAGTTTTACAATAGGGTTTTGTTCTAGAATGGATTTTCATTTAATACCAGTGCAAGAAGGGCTGCCCGTAATTCCCTCCCAAACCCAGCCTGTTTAAAATAGGCCGCATTTTTTGTAGAGTCAACAGAATGCGATATTTCATCCATTCTTGGCATAGGATGCATTATAGTTACATTGGATTTTGCTCTCTCGAGAACCGACCCATCTATGGTAAATGTACCTCTAACCTTTTCATATTCCTGCATATCAGGAAAACGCTCCTTTTGAATTCGAGTAACATATATGATATCGAGTTTTGACAAAATGTCGTCATCAAGTTCTGTATGCTGATAAATGCTTAGCGATTTAGAAATATCACCGATCGATTCTTCTCTAATGTGTAGAGTAGGTGGCGATATCAAATGAACTGTTACATTGTAGCTTGCTAAACCATATAGTAATGAATAGACCGTTCTACCATATTTTAGGTCACCTACGATTCCTATCGTTAGGCCATCAATTTTCTTTTTTTCCTTGATAATTGTATAAAGATCAAGCATTGCTTGTGTAGGATGTTCTTCGCTCCCGCTACCTGCATTTATAATTGGATTTCGTGCTAATTCGCCAGCAAATCTACTAGAGCCATCTAACGTGTGTCGCAGGACAAGGACATCAGAATACAAGTCCATTATTCTTATTGTGTCTGCTAGGCTCTCACCTTTTTCAATCGAGGATGACTTGGAATCAAATATTCCAATAGAACTCCCTCCCAGTGAGGCCATAGCCGCCTCAAAACTCATTCTAGTTCTAGTGCTGGGCTCATAAAAAATATATCCAAGAATTCTCCCCTTACCAAAATTGCTTTTTTCATTTGGTTTTAGAATACTTATCTTATCGGTAGCAGAGAAGATATATTCAAGTTCTTGTCTTGAAAAATCTCTGATTGAAACAATATCTCTATCAAAAAGGTGGTTGTTTATGCATTAATCACCAGGAATCAATCCTCGATGTCTAATATAAATTGGAAGTACGAGGGTTTAAGGCATAGGAAAAGTTTTTGTTTTTAAAGCCGTACAGATCACCCCTTCAATCGTATTCTCATTTTTTCATGTTTTTGGCGAGGAACTTTGCATGAAATGATTTTGAGGATTCTATTAAAATAGATAATTGTTAGACTAAATTATTCTCCATTCAGGGGGCATTTAACTTATCTTTAAAGGTAAAATAAAAAAATTAATCTGGAATAATAATGAGAGCGTAAACTATTGCTACTACCGTCTTTATCCTTAGTTGTTAAGGATCAATCAGTTACCGCATAAGTTAGACGAGAGAATAGAAGCGACAGAAGAAGAGACTACAACTACAAACGGTGTCTTTTGACTGACCTTTTTAATGATTCAATGGGTGAAACCGGTAAGACGACATAAGGACGAATAGACTACATTCTATCCCAGGGAAAGACTCTACTGAAGATAACAAGACAAGGCGAGGGCAAAGAGACAAGCTATAACGTGGAAGCAGCCGATTAACCTCCCCACTTATTTTTAGTTTGGTTAACAGACAGTCAGAAAGAAAACAGCCAGAAATGTATGACCGGTATGAAGCGCAATCTAAAACAGACTATGGAAATAGCAGAAACGGTAGCTGACCCGAAGATAAAGCTGCAGGCCCATGCTATAGTCACAGATATTTACAAGCACATCATGGACTTGACCACAAACGGTGTTATTATAAACGACGCTTTACGCATCATTCAATCAAAGGTCAATATGTTAAACGGTGTAGATAATATTTCATTCTTCATCTAAATCAAACTCAGATGAAATAATAATAGAAGACGAACTAAAAGGAGAAGAAGCTACACTACAAGCGGCGTATTTTAATGACGACATTCAGCCAACGAAAGGATATATATATTCAACTATTCTCATAAGCGAATGTCAAGTAAAACATACAGAATGTCCTATTACTTTCTACAGAGGTAAGATAATGGAACTCTGTGCTGCTGTCATTCACATGCCAAGCCTCCAATAAAAGAGCCAGACCCTATCGTTGGAATAGCCAGCAATAAAGGATATTCATTAAATGACATTCAAAGACCTTTAGAAGCTCATTAATGTGCAATCCAATGGACAATGATTTGTTGGTGTAGGAATGACTACAAGAAAACGACTTCCTGCAATTATTTGCGGCAGCCTTGCTCAATAACCTACACCAACATAATGCTATTGTTTTTAGTGGATAAAAGTAGTTCTAAGCTAGCAGGTCCACATTTCTTACATACATGATCGTAGTTCGTCTTTTAAAAAATAAAAAAAATGGGTGAGGTCTAGGTTATCCTAATCCTCATCGAATTCGAAGTAGCCGGTCAAGTCGCAATTCTGCTCCCCTACACCAATAGAAGGACTTTGCATTTCGACTTCTTGGTTATTACTACATGGGTTTGCTTGTGCTTCTTGTACCGAACCTGGAAGTGCTGCAACTCCAACTGTGAGAACTGTTGCTATGGCTAAGACTGCTGCCATTAAGACAGTTGTTTGCTTTTTGGACATTGAAAGAGAGTATGAAAGTATACGTATATTTGAGCTAGGAAGGATATGGCTACTTTTTCGTAGTAGATATATCTAGAGTATTAAATCTAGAGTATCGGATGTATCAATCAGATATATACAAAGTGCCTACAATTCAGGACTCAGTAAATACTAAAAGCTTTCTAGCCGCTAACGGTGTTTTCTAGGGCCGTTTGGAAAGTTGTAATTTACATGAATGATTTGTTGGTGTAGGGACTACCTATGAAAACGACTAGCCGCAAGGATTTGCGGTAATCCCTTTTCATAACCTACACCAACGTTACGTTTTGGTTTTTAGTGGATAAAAGTAGTTCTAAGCTAGCAGGTCCACATTTCTTACATACATGATCGTAGTTCGTCTTTTAAAAAATAAAAAAAATGGGTGGGGTCTAGGTTATCCTAATCCTCATCGAATTCGAAGTAGCCGGTCAAGTCGCAATTCTGCTCCCCTACACCAATAGAAGGATTTTCCCTTTCGACTTCTTGGTTATTACTACATGGGTTTGCTTGTGCTTCTTGTACAGTGCTTGGGAGTACTGTCAATCCAGCTGCGAGGACTGTTGCGACTGCTAACACGGCTGCCATTAAGACAGTTGTTTGCTTTTTAGACATTGAAAGAGAGTATGAAAATATACGTATATTTGAGCTAGGAAGGATATAACTACTTTTTAGTAGTAGACATAACTAGAGTATTAAATCTAGAGTATCGAATGTAACAATTGGATATATACATTCTCTGCAACGATATGCTTGGGAATACGGTAACACTAACAGTATACTATTCTGTCTAATGCCTAATGACTAGCACTTCAGTACTCTAGATAAAAGTATCACATTTCACTTTAAAATAGGAGCTATAGAAGCTTCTCAATCCAGAAATAATAATAGATTATAGATACAAAGTACAATGAATCAGAAAAGTTT
>JAATVT010000191.1 GCA_014523685.1 Nitrososphaerales archaeon TH5893 | reverse complement strand
GGTCTGACCACAGAAAAATACAAGGCCAACCTTTCAAATTTTATCCTATCTTGAAAACAATGACAGAAATATGCATGTCTATGGTTTCCAGGTGAATTTCCGAGACTGTCTAAAAAACTCATATGCATTATTCAACGTGACTTTTTCAATATCTTCTGAGGTGAATTCGCCTGATCTTCTCATCTCTCTAGCAACCAATGGTACACTGAGAGGATCTGAAACTCCCCAATCGGCTGCGCTATGAACCATTATTCTCTCCGTTCCATGCTCCTTTATTATTTTCATCGCCCTTTCTGGGGACAGCTTAGTAAAAGGGTAAACTGACAATCCAGCCCACATTCCCAACGTCAATGTCTTTTCTATTGTCTCTTCTACGTTGTGATCTACCAGTATTTTTTTTCTATTGTATCGATGTTTATTATCTTCTAATAAAATTCTTTCAATTCTTCTAATTCCTTCTGTCTTATTTTCATGTGGCAGATGAATTGTCATAAGCATATTCTTCTCCGAAGCGAGGTCCATTTGTTTCATGAATATCTCCTCTTCCGAATCGTTGATCAAGTTGTATCCTATTTCTCCTATTCCAACTACCCTCTCTCGGTCTAAATAACCATGGTTAATCATAGCATGCAAAGCGTCTACACCAAGCGGCCTCATTGCTGCTTCTTTCGGATTAACCGAGATACATACAAAATGTTCAATTCCAAATTCTTTAGCTCTACTGGTTTCAAATGTTATCATATGCTCCCAATAGTCTTCAAAAGTTCCGACATATCTTCTGGGAGAGCCAAGCCAAAAGGAAGGTTGAACTATGACCTCAATCCCGGCTTTGGACATTGCATCGTAATCATCAGTGGTCCGAGAATACATATGAATATGGGGATCGAAATATCTACTCACGGTTTATGCATTTTTTCCTTATAACCATAATATTAAGCAAATGATCCTTGTGTAGTTACGAGTTTTTATTTGAATATGACTGCTAGAACACGATTAAAGTTAAAGACTTTATCCTGTCTAGGTAGAAGTTTCATAATTGGGCTTAAAAATGTAAAAAGATAATATATTTATGATAAATATTATTTGGAAATACTAAGTGTGTTTCCATCAAAATTTCAAGACATATTGTCTGCAAATGATACGCCATCCTCGGTAGCAAAAAAAGAGTTAGCATCACTGCCTATACGAAATCCGGTTTTTGTATGTGTGATCTCCTATACAGCAACATGCGAAATTCCAGGCATCACTGTCGCAGGTGCCAATCTAGAATCATTAAAATACACCTCTCCAGCAGATGCCGAATTTCTCCATTATGGCCATTGCAAGTGTATTGATAGAGTTCCCGTAACACCAGATGGCAAACCGACACCCGCGATAATTACACGGGCTGCCCTAAGATTGTCAAATATCCCATTTTTCGTAGTCGACGCGGGGTCAAAAATAAAACCTTCTATACCTCACATTTCATTCGACATACCATCTGGAAAGAATATTCAATTCGGAAATGCATTAGATATCGATAAAGTCAATCAGGCATTTGAATATGGAATAATTCTTGGAAAGCAGTTAGGACGAACTAGCAGTATGGTAGTAATAGGTGAAAGCATACCGGGAGGTACCACAACTGCGCTGGGAGTGCTAACTGCACTTGGGATCGACGCAAAAAACAAAACTAGCAGCAGCATGCCGCAAAATCCTCATGATTTGAAGAACCGGACAGTTTCGGAGGGCTTAAAGAATGCTAATATCTCATTTGGAAGTCTACGTAATGACCCGCTGCGAGCAGTATCCTTTTTAGGTGACCCAATGATGCCTGCAGTGGCCGGAATGGTTGATGGAGTTCTTAGCTCTGGATCTGGTGATAGTCATGTGATGTTAGCAGGGGGTACTCAGATGGCGGCGATACTTGCCATTCTAAAATCCCTCGGTCGTTCTCTTGAGAGAATCTCTGTCGGTACCACAGTCTATGTGGCAGATGATAACTCTTCTAACCTGACAAACCTCATTAAAGCGATATCTTCTGAAATCGGTATATACAAACTAGATCCACATTTGGCACTTTCATCACATCGTGGCTTACGGGCTTTTGCAAAGGGGTTTGTTAAAGAGGGCGTCGGTGCAGGTGGTCTTTCTATTGTTGCTATATTGAAATCAAATGGACAAATTGATGGTAGAAGCTTATTAAAAGCTGTAGAACAAGAATATGATACTATAATGAACAGAATAAGATGATTCCTGTTTCTGTTATTTTTTTTGATGATTCAATGCAAACCTAGAGTTCACTAGAATAATATCCTCGCTCGTTACCATTATCTGTAGAATATCAATTTCTCTTCTTGCCGCATGAAATCTAATTGCTCTTTTCACGCATCATTGCTTTTCAAATTTTATCTTCACTATATCCATCTTTATCGTTAAGGTTGAGTATAATCCCGTTCAGTGTGAAAATGCATCATGTCATGTAATTTGGTTCTTGTAAAGGACAAAGGCTAATAGGTAATTATATTTCATGGATTTTTACCTAACCTTGGATATCGCTAGTGACATGAGGCGGTAATAGTGACGTCATTGTTATCCAAGTCCACCTTTCATACCCCGTCAATATCTCAGTTGCTATGCAAGCAAATATCTAATTTCTTTGAAATCTTGAGCAAGGAGTCGATGTTGCTAGTTAAAATGAAAAATACCATGATAAAGAGAGATGTTATGACTTGTTTCTTTGGCCATTTCATCGTGTATATTACCCACCTCTTCCAGCGTCATGAAGCTCTGCATCAAGCTAGGCCTAAAGCCTTGGCATTGCTCGTAGCTATTGCAATTCAAGACGAGTATGAGTTGACTTGAATAAACTTAGCGTTTTTATACCTAAAATTCCTATAAGGGTTTAGGTCTTAATGTTTCGTCGGATAAGCGCAATTATACTTTTAGTCAAAGACTTGAACAAATCGATCGATTTTTATAATAACGTATTAGGTATGGAAAAGAAACAAGAGTCAGAAGACTGGGTGGAATTCATGAAACAAGGTACAGTTTTAGCTCTGCACCCTATCGGGAAGAAGTCAAAACCTGACGAGCAAAAAAAAATCTCTAGGAACGCAAAAAGTGGCAATATTCTAATAGGATTCAATGTCAGCGATCTGGAATCAGTATGCAATGATCTAAACAAGAAAAACGTTAAATTTTATAAGGATCTGAAAAATGAGTCATTCGGTAAGCACGCCATCATTGAAGACCCAGAGGGAAACTTGATTTCCTTAGCTGAGATGGCTCCTAAGGAAGAGTTTATGCAGATACCATATTATCATGGGTTTGCTCCAGAATAGCGAACCATACGCCATCTAGTTACAAGCATACTTGGGCTAACAAGGATGTGCTAACACTTTCATTGATTCCGGTGGTTTGAGGGATAGAGCAAAGTACGACTTGAGACATTTTAAGTAGGAACTGGGTTAATTTGTTTACAGATCCACCAACAATTTTTGAATATCTTAGATTTCACAGGTCAAAAGAATCAGTATTAGCCTGGATAGAAGGAGAAAGTACACTAGGTTCAATAAAGAAAGAATATGTGTTTTCTCTCCTGAGAAGATGGCAAGATAAGCCGTTCAAATAAGATTATTTTTACATATCGAGTCATTACATTTTAATCCTAACCCGATCTAACATAAGCTGAGAATCAGGACAAAAGAATTGATAATGAATTCCAAGAAGGAAAAACATTGCATAATTTGCGGATGTACCGAGCATAAATTGATTGGATGTCTTACACACTGGATACATCATGGGAAGAATAAAGATGGCAAGTGCGAAGCAAAAGATATTTGAAGAGTTACGCTCCAATCATTTGAGTTCATATAAGGCAACAGATAACTTGAACACAAATTTTTCATCTGTATTTTCAGCTATTGGGACAACATATTTCTGAGTTTCCTCCTTGTAACGCAATACTCTATCTTTTTGAATAGCATTTTTCAAATTCCTAATATTGTCCAGACGATCTGCTAATTTTATATACCGAACGTCTTCCGTACTTCTGGCGATATTTCTAAAATATTCACCCAATATTCTATCTTTTTCTTCGTATTTAGCTGATGGTTTAGCCAAAGTTCTTACTATGCTATACACCCGCTCTCCAAATTCATCCTTTATTCGAGCCTCTAATGAAGCTCTGATACTGCTAGCAGTATTTTCAGGATTACTCATGTTGCTATCGGCATTTATCCCCAAAGTGTCATGCAGAATAGCGGCACAGACAAGGTCGATATCATATTCGTGAATCTCCTCGGTCAAAATAAGTGCAACCCTTAATGGATGATTGATATAGGGCTCGATCTTGTTTCCTTTTTTAACCTGTCCAGAATGAGCTTTTATCGCTATGCTGAATGCGCGCGTTATCTTCATAATATCACCAGTTGAATTCTCAAATGGTCTCAGTAAACGGGTAAATCCTGATTTCGTAAATTCATTCAAATTCCCAATCATATTGCTATACATAGTCATTTACACAAGACAATAATATTCTTAATGTATTCCACTTTACGTGATAGGGTAGTGTTAGTACGCTGATTAAGGCTACATTCCGAAGGCAATCCTCTATCCAAGTATCACTATGACAATACATATGACGCTCTTTCTTGAAAACTCTCACGGATCGTTCAAGCAGCCGGTTATGTCAGAAACAATTTCTCATGATTAATTTATAAGAACATCATAATAAACATGTATTTTTTCTTCGTTAAACTTGAATAAATAAATGAATGGAGATAGGCATACTTAGATTAATCTAATTTCCTTACCACAGAATTGGCAGTATTTTATCTCGTTATAGTGTCGCATTTCTCCGTTGTTGCCTAACATGGTTGCCCGTGCTGTATTATGACCATATGTTGTAAGCGGTTGAAGGGTACCTGCATGTATCATCACATTGCATTACAGCACTGTTGGATTGACGACATAGTCCTAATTACTTACTGTTATTAATCAATAAATATTTTCTGGTTTAGGGTCACATTTTATTATGGTTTGCTATCAATCAGAATCTATGATTGTTTTCTAAGTTCCCCATTTTCCAATGTTATCGTATTTATCGTTTCACATTTAGGACAAATATCGGCAAAATCAGTTATATTCCAAAAGGCGTGAGGAGTGAGATTCCTATATTCTCCGCATTTCTTACAATATATGAAGAACATAGAAGGAATATCCAGATTGTACCATATCAATGACGTTCTTGTTTTGACTCTTGCTGGGTCTCCTGCGGTCCCCTATTAATGATCAATTCTGAAACTAACAAAGTTAATCATCTTTTTAATATGAGTCGAGGTGAAGAATACTCCCATAACCTACGACCTGCAGGCCAGACTCAACTTCATAGGTACATGGTTGAGTCTCCTGCAGTTTCTCTAATTCCAATAACAATCAATAATGTGAGATTAACAAAGTTAGTCATGCCTTTAATACGATTGTCTCTATTATAACAACAAGTCTATCGACCCCACTCAGGCCGACTCAACGATTCTCGTTCGGATTCTGGCTGTAAGATCTTTGCGATGTTGATATATGCGATTTTGATTTGAATTCTGATTCATCAGGATATTCTATTACACATTTCGGGCAATAGTAGGAAACATTCTCTCCGCTTCTATCCTGCAATTTCGAAAGTTGAAGTTGGCAGTAGCGGCAGTAGAACACTTTATGGGAATCCATATCAAGTGGAGAAAGGAGACAGTAGGTTGATAAAATGGGATTGACATAAAATGGGATTGACTATTCATCAATTAATTACAGGTTAGAAAGGCGTCCTTCCTGTATTTTTGCAGGATTAAGAATTTAAGCAACCCAAAAACACTGTACTTATGGTTCAGATACTATATCAGGATTTAAGCAATTCGGATTCAAATTATTATTACATCGGGATACCTAAGGATTGGAGCGGAGCTAGTGACAATGAAGTGACTGTAATCGTGGATGATGTATGTGTCATCGTTCCTCAAACAATTGCGGGGGCAACAGGCGAGCTAATAGTTCTGAGATTACTTGAAGCAATGATGGCTGGAGAAATAATTGATGCTGGAGACATACAAAAAGCAATAGAGCACATTCTCTAGTTAACAATTTCCTTTTCCTCGTTTGCAGCCATTCTTCTCTTACATCTCACTCAAATGTTTTGAGACTGACATGCTAGCTAAACCTCCCACTCCTTACCCTGCGGCTCTAACAGATTTTTGTCCATAAATTGTCAGTATCAGTTCTCATCATAGCCTTATCTTTTCTCTTTTCTAGATCTTTAATGGTTGATTGAATAATGCGTTCAAGTCTATCAAAAGGAATTTTATTCACTTCTACCTTTCCAAGAACCAATTCATAGCAATCAATCTCCAGCTGCATATCATGGTTGAATCTACGACTATGTTCAGGATGTATCCGCTTCTTTCTTAGTGCTATCTTTTCATACAAAAAACCTTTAAGTCTTTCATAGTCATCGGACACAATAATATTCGAGGGTTGGGAGATAATAAGGATCGGCTCTACCAAGTTTCATCCATCAGTTTTTCCTTAACCGGATTGCTTAAAGGTTAGGATCTGTTTCCCAATTTGACTAGAAAATGTTAGGCGAACAATATGCAGAATTAAAGGGAAAAATTACAAGTCAAAGAGTCTTGGATGCGGAAGGTCCAAGTTTGGAAACATCTGTGTCAGTCAGTGGCACTATGAAAGGAGTAAAAGTACAAGATTTGATAGCCTTCGTTGGTATGCCGACATCAGAGAAGGGAATAATTCATGGGATAGGGAGAGGAGTAATAATGGTTGCAGGCGGCGAAGAACCCGAAATGGTAACATACACAGGCGAAGGGATAGGAAGAGTTAGTTCTGCCGGAAATATAAAATGGTGTGGTTCTACTTTTTTAGAAAGTCATCCGGCGATAAATTAGCGTTTCTTAATAATATAGTAGGAGTCTTTGAATCCGAGATTGGTACAGATGGGAACTTCTCCGAAAAAGCATGGGAGTGGAAATAGGCGAAGGATAAGACCACCGCAAGAAACTCAACCGTGTTAACGTCGTTGATATAGTACAATCTGAATATTCCTTCTATGGCCTTCATATATTGTAAGAAATGCGGAGAATATAGGTATCTCACTCCTCACGCCTTTTGGAATGTCAATGACCTTAATGTAAGGTGCAAGGACTGCGGTACGATAAATACGATAAGAGTAGAAAATGGGGAACTCAAAAAACACGTATAATCATAATCCTTATAGGGTTAATTTTATCATTTAATCAAAGAATGAATAAAAAGATTGCTTTGATTCTTGCTGCCGTCTTTGTTTCTACAATCTTAGTAGGAATAGGATCAATAACATCTGTAGTATATGCCCAAGTGGAGGAACAAGAAGGTAATTTAGCGGGGAAAGTAGCAAAGTTGCAAGTCGTAATCGATACTTGTGATCAAAAAATCCGTGACGGCGGTCCAGTATGGGAAGGGGTAAAAAACGATTGTTTTAAGGTTGTGGATTCATTCAATTTAGTTATGTCAGAAGCACTAAAAAATAATAGTGTAAGTATCGAAAATATATTATACGGTAAGTAACCTAAACCTAACCTATTCCATAACTACAGTTTATGTAGTGATTTATAGTTTAGGTTCGTTAACGTCTATTAATGCGATTTCCTTCATTTATTTGTGTAATTTTAAGTTCGCGCAAAAGTCAATATATGCACTTTTAAACAAACTCCTTATCAGATATTTAAAACCATTAAATTAAACCTTTAAACCCTAACATAACAATTCTAATTGAATTTGTCGGATGCCAATAGAAGTCATGGTGTTGGTGAATTAAAGGCTTCATCTAAAGTAGTATGTGTTGTAAGCGGAGGGCTTGATTCGGTCTGTACTGCGGCATACTTGAGAAAAGTAAAAAAATGTTCGCTATATTTTCTCAGCTATATTTATGGACAAAGGGCGAAAAATGAAGTTCTAGCTGCTAAACGTTTTGCTAGAATTTTGAAAGTAAAGGATCATCATACAATAGATATTGGATTCATGAAGCAACTTTATTCCAACTCAAATACACTCACTAATCCTAGGCAACGGCTGCCGGGAGGTTTTGATTATAGTATTGTGGTTCCAATTAGAAATGTTGTTTTTATCTCAATAGCCTCCGCTTGGGCCTTGAGCCTGAACGCAACGGTAGTAGCATATGGGGCCCATCTCGGTGACAACCATTATCCTGACTGTCGTCCTAAGTTTATTAGATCAGTAACTTCGGTGCTCAATTTGGCAGAAGAAGACGGTATACAATTAGGTATGAGACAAAAAATTACTGTATGGGCTCCTGTGCTTCAGGGAATGAGTAAAACTCAACTCCTGAAGATAGGATATTCGATATTAGGGGATGAAGTATTTGAGACCTGGAGTTGCTATTCAAATGGAACCAAAATTAAAGGAAACTATCTTCATTGCGGTTGGTGCGAATCGTGTATAAATAGGAAAGCTGCAATTAGGAAAGCAGGCTTAGAGGATCTGACAATGTATGCAAAAAATGAATAACAACAGAATACAACTTAGCGAAATATTTACGAGCATAGAGGGCGAAGGTCCATTCTTTGGGACCAAAACCATGTTTGTAAGATTGGCAGGATGCCATCTCAGCTGTCGCTGGTGTGATACAACATACGCGCTTGGAATGAATACCGGTAGAAGCTACTCTATATGTGAAGTAAAGGATTTGATTATAGAACTGCTTCAACCGAGTACGTATAAAATCAATTTTACCGGTGGCGAGCCTTTGATACAGCATGAAGCAGTCGCTGAGCTTGCTAAATTCATGAAACAAAAGGGAGGTCTGAGAACTTATATTGAATCCTCATGTTTTGACTCTTTCAGATTCTCAGAAGTCCTTCCCTACATTGACATTTGCAAAATCGAGTTCAAGATGAGTGATTCAAAAGTTGTTGATCACAAGAATTACAGCGATTTATTGCATAACGAAACCCAATGTCTCAATTTGGCAGTTTCACAACATAAGAGTACATATATTAAAATAGTGGTCACCAATTCCACTAACCTAGAAGAGTTCAGAAATCTAGTGAAGGAAATTTTCGAAAACGCAAGGGCTTGCGATTTAATCGGATTTGTTATCCAACCAAGTTATGGTGTCGATGAGCCCCCTTTATCCAAGCTGCTTGGTTTTTATGATTGTGTTTTCCCTGTATATGAAGAGGTTAGAATAGTACCACAATTGCATAAATTTATAGGAGTTAGATAAATACAGGTTTGACAATACAAAATACCTTCAAAAATGCGGCTAGGAGCCCAAAAAGGATTGAAAAATTGATAAGACAGCTTCTGATCGAATTGGGCGAAAACCCAGACAGAGAGGGTTTAATTCAGACCCCAGCTCGTATGGCTGAGATGTACCAAGAAATTTTTGGTGGTTATAGAATGAGCGCTGAACTCGATGTGAGTTTCAGTGAGGAAACTGATGCCATAATTGCAAAGAATATAGAATTCTACAGTATGTGCGAACATCATATGCTCCCTTTTTATGGAAAGATACACATAGCTTACATCCCATCTGGCAAGGTGTTTGGAATTTCTAAATTGGCTCGTTTAGTAGAAAAGTACGCCCGTCGCATGCAAATACAGGAAAGACTAACAAAACAAATTGCTGACGAAATTATGAGATGTGAGATAAAGGGAGCTCTAATAATAGCAGAAGCGGAGCACCTTTGTATGAAAATGCGTGGAGTCAAGAACGATAGTCTAATAATTACTATTTGTCATCGTGGAATAATGGCGGAGGAAAAACAGCTAAGAGACAATGTCCTGGCGCTAATTTATGCTTCTAAGCCTGAAATGCGATCTGTTTGATTATAGCGGGCGTATGTGGGCATCTTTTGACAAAGGCTTATAAAAAAGACTATTTCCAATAGGTCAGAAGAATGGCAGGAACTATCTTCAGGATACAGTCCCATAAGTTTAGTCAGGATAACATTCAAGCTACGCTTGTTTGTTCAAAATGTGACGAGATATTCTCAAAGGAATTCCTACTCGACCTTGAAGGTCAAACAATCGAGTTTAAGTGCCCGGTCTGTGGAGCCGCGGGTGAAGCAGACCTTCCGTATAAGAGCGCTGAGGAAAGAGAGGAGTTCGAGGATGACTTTGAAGAGGCGGAAGAAGAGGGATCAAATGAAGAGTTTGAAGAAGAATACTAAATCGTAAATGGAACTAGGAAAAAAATCTGAGATCATTAAAAC
>JAATVT010000190.1 GCA_014523685.1 Nitrososphaerales archaeon TH5893 | reverse complement strand
TATTTAAGATTACGTCCAAGCTTCCCCAATTGGGCAAGCAGTGACACCAATTGAATTTCCGGATGGGCACCAGTAACCAAGCGGTAGTCGTATTCTGCCATCAAAGCGGCAAATTCGTCTGGACGATCTATCTTTAGATCGTAGGCCTCTTGATTTGCATATTTTAGAAAATCGCTTTCTGACATTCCGTATACTTGAGTTAGTTCAAATAATCTAATTCGCGCATCATGGAATTTCCCAATAAGGGCTAGTTTGATAATCTCCTTTACTTTTGCTTTGCCTGATAAACCTATTGATGATATGACATTAGAGGCTGAAACGAGGCCCATTCCGGCTGAAGCCTGAAGAATATTAATAGAATGACGGAGATCCCCCAATGTGGCATCATATATTGTTGATAAGGCTTTTTCTTCAAATTTTACTCCTTGGTTTTCACAAATGGATCTCAAATGATCTGTAACATCCTCTCTGGAAAGGCGTTTGAATTTAAAAACCACGCATCTACTTTGAATGGGCTCTATGATCTGCGAGAGATAATTGCAAATCATAATAAACCTAGTGGTAACAGAACTGTCTTCAATTATCCTCCTCAAGGCCGTCTGAGCTTCGGGTGTCATCTCGTCAGCCTCATCTAAAATGATAATCCTAAACATCTTCCTGTTCTCTTTGTCTGTTGGTAGCTTCATCACGGCGGCAAATTCTTTTACTCTTTCACGAACCATCTTAATTCCCCTCTCATCAGAAGCATTCAATTCAAGTGTATCTGAACGCCAGAATTCTCCAAGCAACTCCCTGGCAAGGCATAGAGCTGTGGTAGTTTTACCTACCCCAGGTGGACCAGAAAGAAGGATATGGGGGATCGCATCTGGGTTTCTCGAAAAATTGCTAAGACCATTAACAACATCCCGCTGATTAATTATTTCCTTCAGATTTTTAGGACGATATTTCTCAACCCACATTAAATTTGACAAATCACTACTTGGAGGAGGCAATCTACGTAAGGTCATCTGAATGTAATTCAAGTCATAATAATGTTTACAAATTTTAATAGTCTCCAAATCAATTTGTGTGATGATCATCCGCATCCATGATGAAAAATCATCACATACTATAAATCAAACCAACATTCATTCGCACAGAGTATTGAGATTGAAAGCTGCCAATAAAATTACTAATCTAATTTCATGTACACTATATACTTTTTAGGATATCTGGTTGAGACATGAACCAAGGACTCTAAAGTACTCTTCGCATTATTTACAAAAGCACTGGGTTCGAGAGTTGCTAGATATTAAGATAAAAATGGCCTGGATACTATGGTGCCAGTATAGCTATGAGATCCTGACGCCTCAATATCAGGACGGGATCGAGGTAATTACCGCCCTTAATTCATTTAGCGCAGCTAGACGGTTAAGAAAAGCTATCCTTACAAAAGATATAATTAATTAGGTAGGATCGTACAAGAGAATAGCTGCATGAACACGGATCTTCCATCTCTAGAAAGCAAGATAGATGTTGTCCAAGGAGTTCATTATATCGAGTATATGATGGAAGATATTCGGGTAACTTTTCGAAGAGATATAAAGGCGACAGTAGACGGCCTGTCTTTGGATGCAAAGGAAGGTGATATATCTTCTATTCCAAGGTGGATGGCAAAGATACTGATACAGCATGACGACATCCAAATTCAAGACCATGATATTTCTACCTACATTTCTAGAGCATTCAATCGTGAAAGAATAGCAAAACCTCACGATTTGTCCAACCTGGATGCTGATTTCTATATTCGAGTGAATGATTATTTTGAGGGTTTGAGAGAGAGAGAAAGAGAAAATATTCTAGTTTCATTAAACTCTTTTGTATCTTCAAGATTAGAAAAGATTGTCAAGTTGGCTGCTGCCTCTCCTCTTTCCGCTCAGCTAGAAGAAAAGCTATCGGCTGAGGAAAGTGAATTGTATTCACTTATCCACGATTCGTCTGTATTGTTTAAAAATCGGGTGCTAAAGAATTTTGGCTGAGCAGCAGACAATCGCAGCCCTAACAAATGATCTAGAAAATTTTTTACGTGCTTTTAAAGATAGAGGAGGGAAATACAAGTACTTTGACAAAATTAATCACATGATGGCTTCTAATTTAGTTTCCCTTACAATAGATTATATCGACTTTGACAGCTTCAGTCCGGAGCTTGCCAAGCAGATAACTCACAATCCCGACGAGATGTTTGAAGCGTTTAGTGGAGCAGTACTGTCAATTCTCAAAGAAATACATCCTGATTACGAAGAGGAGATTCGAGACAAGGTTAGAGTAAGAATTGGAAATTATACGGTACAAAAAGGATTGAGAGACATCAATGCTGACATTATTGATAAGCTGATTGGAGTTTCAGGTATGGTGGTCAGGTCTTCTGAGGTAAAACCTCTGGCAAAAAAAATAGGCTATAGGTGCTTGAATTGCAATACAATAAATGAATCTCAACTAAAAGGATTAGCTTTGAAGAGACCACTTAGATGTATAAATTGTTCCGAAAAAGAGTTGGAAATGGATCCAGAGAATAGCTCCTTCACAGATTTTCAAATGGTTAGGCTTCAGGAACTGCCGGAAGACCTGCCTGCAGGACAGCTTCCTCATTACGTCGAAGTTACCGTAATGGGAGACCTTGTTGACCAATGTCGTCCAGGTGACAGAATAATGTTGACCGGTATCGTTCGAATAGAACAGGAGCAACTTGCTCCTCATGTCAAAGCAAGTCTGTTCAAATTACGGATGGAAGGAAATAATATTGAATATCTCGGAGGTAGAGCAGGCAATAAGGATACCAGGACAGTGGAGAGAATAGCAATAAGTACGGAAGATGAAAAGAATATCTTGTCTATCGCCGCAAAGCCAGATGCATATGACAAGCTAATTGCTTCATTTGCTCCCCATGTATACGGTCATGAGGTACTTAAAGAAGCAATCCTGTTGTTAATAGTAGGTTCTGTTACGAAAAAATTAGGAGATGGGTCAACTCGTAGAGGAGACATTAATGTACTCTTAGTAGGTGATCCAGGCACTGCGAAATCAGAAATGCTAAAATTCGCGGCTAAGATTGCACCTAGAGGGCTCTATACCTCAGGCCGGGGTTCCACTGCTGCAGGCTTAACTGCGGCAGTCATAAGAGATAAGACTGGTATTATGATGCTGGAAGCAGGAGCTGTGGTACTTGGAGATCAAGGACTGGTGTGCATCGATGAGTTCGACAAATTGAAGCCTGAAGATCGTTCTGCACTACACGAAGTAATGGAACAGCAAACCTGTTCAGTGGCAAAGGGAGGTATCGTTGCTACTCTGAATGCAAGAACTTCCATTTTGTCGGCCGCAAATCCGTTGTATGGAAAATATGATCCCTTTAAAAATATAACAGAAAATGTCAATTTGCCAGTTCCTTTGCTAACTCGGTTTGACCTAGTCTACGTTGTAAGAGATACACCTGAAAGGGAGAAAGACAGTCGTGTTGCAAGTCATATTTTAGAAATTTATCGTGACTCAGAGCACGCTGCCCAGCCAGTTATAGATATTGATCTTTTTAGCAAATACCTTGCATTCTCAAAGCAGCTAGAACCAGAATTGACTAGTGAAGCAATAAATTTGATCAGAAATTATTACATGAAGATGAGAAATGTGGAGTCTGAAGGGATGATTACTGTTACCCCTAGGCAGCTTGAAGGTTTGGTCAGACTTGCTACTGCCCGGGCGAGATTGCTATTAAAAGACAAGGTAGAAACGGATGATGCTGAACGTGCAATATACCTTATCCAACGCATGTTAGAAACAGCAGGAGTGGATGTTAATACCGGAAAAGTAGATCTGGGCGTCCTTCATGGAAAACCTCACAGTGAAGTTTCAAAACTGAAGATCTTCATGGATGTGTTTAACGGGCTTTCCGGAGAAGATAAGAATGACGTTGAAGAAAAGAACTTTGTATACGAACTGGTAAAAACAGGCAAATTTACAGAGGACGAAGCGACGAGTTATCTCAAAAAGGCGATGCAAAATGGACAGATTTATGAAAGAAAAACCGGCTTTTATGCTAAGGCTTAATAAAAACGTCAGTGTGTCAAGGTTCCCTTATAGAATTTACCCCCCAAAAAAGGGTTCAGGTGGATAATAACCCTAAAACGAGTTCTTTCTTAGCCTGACGGGAATCATCAACACACCAGGATGTTACACCTATTTTTAGTCCTATCTTGAGTTGGCAATGCGTTGTAGATAAAAAAACGATCGTATGATTCTAGAAATGTTGTCTTATATTCTCTGCTTCATATTTCAACTGCTTATCGAGCTGCTTTAGTAGCGATTTTTCTGCCTCACTCAGGGTGGTAGGTACCTTTACATTTACCCTAACCATTTGGTCCCCTTTGCCATAGCCACCATAACGAGGCAATCCTTTGCCTCTGATTTTGAAGATTGTATTTGGTTGCGTACCAGCCGGAATCTTGATTTTTTCACTTCCGTCAAGAGTAGGTATGCGGAGATCGGCTCCAAGAGCAAGATCAGTATACTGAAGATCGAGATTGTGAAGCAAATGTCCATCTTCCAATCTTTCAAATCGTGGATGTGGTTTAACGTGAACCCGTATTAGCAAATCTCCTGCACTACCGTTCTCAAATGGCTCTCCTTCACCTCGTAATTGAAGTGTCATTCCATCTTCAACACCAGCTGGAATTTCTAATTTCAATTTCTTGATTTTTCTAACCTTGCCAGAACCACTACATACATTACATGGTTTATCAATGATTTCACCTTGACCGCGACAAGTTTGACATGGTTCTAGTGATACAAATGTGGAGAATCTATTTTGACTATACACGCGTCTCGTTTGGCCCTGACCATTACAAACGTTACATTTTCTCCGCTTTGTCCCAGGAGATGCTCCAGTCCCATTGCAATTTCCACAGTTCTCAAGCTTAGGTAGCTCAACCTCATCCTTTCTCCCTTTTAAGACCTCCTCTAATGAAAGTTCAACATCATAGAGGACGTCGCGACCCTTCCTTCTAGAGCCCCCAAAATTAAACCCAAAACCAAAGGGGTCGTTGCCTCCTCCAATACCACCAAATCCTCCACGGCCGCCAAATATTTGTTCAAAGATGTCTCTGAAGCCACCAAACCCAATGTCCCTGAAAACCTCGTCAAAGTTTGCCTCAGATCCCCTAAACGCGTCTTCTGTGCCGACATGACCATAGACGTCATACCTTTTTCTTTTCTCGTCATCAGATAATACTGCGTATGCTTCAGAAATTTCCTTAAATTTTTCTTCAGCCCCAGCAGACTTGTTCCTATCAGGATGGTACTGCAATGCTAACTTCCTGTAGGCACTTTTGATTTCGTCTTTACCAGCAGCCTTTGGGACACCTAGCACTTCGTAATAGTCCCTTTTGCTCATACCCGAAAGCCTCTGGTGTTAATCATTTTATTGTTAGTGTAAAAAAATATCTAGGGAGAAGCAGATGCGCTGCCTGCTGAACCGCCGCTTCCTGAGAAACCTGCCGCACCTTCTGAGGTCCCCGTTTCTGCAGTAGCGCCGGCGCTGTTACCTGCTGCACTTGCAGACGGTGCTGCGCTTGCTGTCCTATACACTTCTGTACTTACCTCGCTTAGAATGTTCTTTAGCTCTTGTGTTTTGGTCCTAATGCTATCGAGACTATTGGCTGATACAGCATCTCGAAGCTCCTGGGATGCTTTATTAATTCGTTCAACCTGTTCTGGCTTTAATTTATCTTTCAAATCTTCCTTTACCAACTTGTCTGATGAATAGACTAGATTATCTGCCTCATTCCTAACTTCAGCCTCTTCTTTTTTCTTCTTATCGGCCTCAGCGAACTGTTCAGATTCCTTCTTCAGCTTTTCAATTTCGTCCTTTGACAGTTTTGCGTTGGCAGTTATCGTGATCTTCGCTTCTTTTGATGTGGCCAAATCTTTGGCTGTCACATTAAGTATACCGTTTGCGTCGATATCAAAGGTCACCTCGATTTGCGGTACGCCTCTCGGAGCCGGCGGAATACCTGAAAGATTGAACATCCCGAGTGAAACACAATCAGCAGCCATGGGTCTTTCTCCTTGTACAACATGGATGGTAACTGCTGTCTGGTAATCGGCAGCAGTTGTGAAGACCTTACTCTTTTTCGTAGGAATTGTAGTATTGCGTTCAATCAATGTTTCTTTTAAGCCTCCAAGAACTTCTACACCCAGGGTCAAAGGTGTGACATCTACTAGAAGTATATCAGTTGAGACATCTCCAGCAATAATGGCTCCTTGTATAGCTGCTCCCATTGCTACGGCTTCCATAGGGTCTACGCCACGTTCCGGTTCCTTTCCCATTACGGTTCTAACGAATTGCCTGACCATTGGCATTCTTGTAGGACCCCCAATAAGTATAATTTTATCAATATCAGGAGGTGACATTTTCGCATCTTGTAACGACTGCATAATGGCTGTCTTGCATTTTTCAATTATTGGTCTGACAAGATCTTCTAGTTTAGCCCTGGATAGATTAAGAACAAGGTTTTTTGGACCTGATGTAGCATCGTATGCAAGAAACGGTAAGTTGATCTCTGTTGTGACAACATTTGATAGTTCTATTTTTGCCTTCTCTGCAGCTTCTCTTACTCTCATCACCGCAGCCTTGTCATTTCTAATGTCTAATCCAGATTGTCTCTTAAATTCTTCTACAATGTAATTTACAAGCGCATTATCCATATCGGTCCCACCAAGCTGAGTATCTCCAGAGGTGCTTTTGACCTGAAATACTCCGCCCCCCATTTCCATTATTGTAACATCCAAGGTTCCACCTCCAAAATCAAATACCATGATTTTAAGGTCCTTTTGTGCCTTATCCAACCCATACGCTAGCGAAGCGGCTGTCGGTTCATTGATAATCCTAACTACCTGAAGCCCCGCGATTTCTCCAGCATCTTTCGTGGCTTGCCTTTGATTATCATTGAAATAGGCAGGCACAGTGACCACAGCCCGGTCGACAGTTTCACCAAGGAATGCCTCGGCATCCCTTTTTATTTTCTGAAGAATAAATGCTGAAATCTGCTGTGGAGTATACTCTTTACCAAAGACATTAAACTTAAAATCAGTTCCCATCTTGCGCTTTGCTGCTAGTACTGTACCTTCCGGATTTGATATCATTTGGCGTCTTGCGGGTTCCCCTACAATGAGTTGGCCATCACTGGTGAAAGCAACAACAGATGGAAAGGCTTTTCCCCCAACTGAAGTTCCTTCCGCTGCTTGTATGATTGATGGTTTACCACCAATCATTGCTGCTGCGGCTGAGTTACTTGTTCCAAGATCAATTCCTATAATTTTCCCCATATCTAAACATCACTATCCTTTTCTAGGGTTTCTGTAGCATTAACGGTATTTTTAACTATCTTTTTGGAGATTTCTACAAGGCTGGGTCTTAGAACTTTATTGTTGTACATATAGCCTTTACGAATCTCATTCGTAACAGTATTTTCTGGTAATCTATCAGAATAACTGAAATTAAGGGCATCATGAATGTTGGGATCAAAAGGTGTTCCTACCGATTCTATTTCGACGACTCCTTCCGAGCTAAGAAGATTATCGAAGTTCTTCAGGATTCCTTGTAATCCCTCGATAATTACCGCATCTGGTTTGTCATGCTTTATAATATTAAGTGCCCTCAGGTAATCATCACGAATATTCAAGAACTTCAAGAGGATTTCAGCTCTGCTTGCTTCAATTTTGGAAGAAACTTGTTTTTCAGTCTGTTTTCGGTAGTTGTCAAAGTCTGCAACCATATACCTTAATTTATTAAGACTATCATCAGCAGAGTCTCTTGCCTTCCTGAGATCCTCTCTTAGTTGGAATAGTTCCACCTTATTATCTAGCCTGTCATCGTTATCTGCAGGACGACCAACATCTAACTCATCATTTCCATTCTGCTTCTCTTCTTCGCTTCCCTCTTTAATGTTGGAATCTTCTAATCCCAACTAATTGCCCCTCCTTGGCCATTGAAGCATTTCTCTGTATACAATTTAACTAGTCAACACAAATTAGCAAAGGCCAGATAATATCATATCGGCTAAAGGGGATAAACATCCGAATGTGTTTTGTGCAGAAGAACATTCACGGATGGAGTACATTCAAGAATGGAATTGCATGTCTACCCATATTTAAAGAAGAAAATTTGTGATCTTGATCTGTATCCTACTAGAAATATTATTATAGCGTATAAAATTAGAGTCTCAATCCATGAGCCGTGAGGACGAGGATGAAGAAATTCTAGCAATTAAGCAGAGGAAATTGACAGAGATGCAGAAGAGCGCTATAACGAGATCGGCAATGAATAGTATAACTAGACCCATCGTTCTCACCGATATGAATTTCAGGGACGAGGTTTCTAAATACCCACTCATGTTGATCGATTTTTGGGCCCCGTGGTGTGGTCCGTGTAAAATGATTTCCCCGATAATTGAGCAATTAGCAGGTGAATATGGCGGGAAAGTAGTTTTTGGAAAGCTAAATATTGACGAGAACCAGACAGTTGCGCAATACTTTGGCATTCAAAGCATCCCGACAATGATGATCCTAAAGAATTCAAAAGTTGTTGATGTTATAGTCGGTGCCCTACCCAAGGCTCAAATTGAGACAAAGTTAAAACAGCATTTCTTAGATTCGAATAATACTATTGGAAACATCTATGGGTAGAATTGAATTTGATCAAAATAAAAAAACAGTTGGGACTAGGCAATCCCTAGATTTGGAAAGGATGCGACATTGATTCCAAGTTCTCCTTGGATCTTTCTAATTTTGTTAGCATATTCCGTCATCCTTACATTGTCGTTGTGAACCTTTGCTATCCTGTATCCTTTCCATGCCTTTCTTAAGGCTCCCCAACTTTGGCCAGTACTGAAGTTATTTTCGCTATTAGATGTTGTTGATGTTTCCTGGTTTAGTGACATTATAGCTGTCATATCATTGAGGTAGTATCTTGCTATGATACTTAGAACCCAATGTCAAAATAATCAAATTCCTGAGTTAAAGAAGTAGAACAATGAGATGTTTCTGAGCAAAATATGGGAATTTTTAGAGTTAGCTAGTTCATGTTGCACAAATCTGTGCATAATTATTTAAGCATAATTTCCCTTAATTGAAGATCTTGCGCCACATGCTTCACATAGTAGAAACCCTAATTTCTTATTCTTCTCAGTCCTTGTGTCTGGACTACCGCAAACAGAACATATTACGTACTCTTTGACATATCGGTCAATTAGAGTCCCAAAAGATGACGGTTCCTTACGTCCCAGAAAAATTACTCTCTCTCCCGCAATATAACCAGCAGATGCTAACTCCTTATTGAGATAAAGCAACAATTTTTCTGGGTCTCTTCGGAGTGCCTTTGGAAATTCCATAAAATTCCTAAAAATGGTGCGTTGGCCTATCCAAATGATCTGGGGCGAAGGAATCTCAAGTCTTGAAGCCTCCTTCCTAGTGGTATTATTTAGTTGACCTCTTAGGCGTTTCAAGAGGCTTTCATAGTCTGATTTAGTTTGATGACTCACAGTTCTTGTAGTATCTAATCTCTTTAATGTACGTTATGGAATACTAGAGAAACCCACAGAACACAAAAGATATTTACCTTATTTAGGAAAAGCTATTGAAACTAGGTGCATTTTATGTCTAGACTCTAACAGTTTTGCAAGATTCTATGGCATAAGCATTCTAAAATCGTAGTCTTTAATCCTTTTTCGTGTGACGTTTATCGCCATGGAGGATGAATCACATCCAACCCATTGTCTTCGCAATTTGCTCGCGACCGTTAGTGTTGTGCCGGAGCCACAAAAGAAATCTGCAATAAGATTACTTGGCTTAGAAAATTTTTCAATTATCCTTTCCAACAGCGCCACATGTTTTTCTGTACCATAACCAGTTGAATAGTCATAGGATTCAATATCTGTCCAAATATTATCAAGTATTTTATGAGTCTTTTTAGGAATCCAGTATTCTGGATATTTTACTCCATCCCGCTTACGAATAAATTCCTTTTTTTTCCCTGTCTTCTCCCAGTACTGGTCCAAGGAGAGAGGGTAGAATTTTCGTTTGTAAACGTCGTAGTTTCTTATTGCCTTAGATGCTCTTGCCTTGGACCATTTCCATTGTCCTCTTTCAGGTGTATAACGGAATATTTCATACCTCATTGTAGGTCGGTCAACAGTGCTCCAAAACCCCATCCACTTTGACTCAGATACGGGTTCAACAAGATGAGTAGGATATTTTTTATCGGGAGCCTTAGAGTACCAAAGAAGTGAATCATTTGAGTTGTG
>JAATVT010000028.1 GCA_014523685.1 Nitrososphaerales archaeon TH5893 | reverse complement strand
TGAAGTTAGAACACAAAGAACATCAGAGGCCTACTGGCGTAGGCTAGATATCTACACCAAATATGACTTGAATAGATTTAGTTGTGAAGTAATGGATTGAATGCGTTGAGGGAACTTTGACCCTTAGGTCTATTTTTAAGTCATACTTTTCAATGACATGGATCTTTGGCATGTGGCGTATATTTGGCAGATTTTATCATATTTTCAAATTAGATTTTATTTTCATGTGAGAACGCGACTCTGCAAGTGAATCACAGGTGATCCCATACAATGCAGAATTTAAGATACTATGCGGCTAGACAAATCATCTGGCCTATTGGTTTTGCCCAAAACATTAACCCAAGGCTAAGATTGCCTATCTTTGATTTACCCCAAAATGTTCTATTGTATGCAAGATAGCTATGCAACTCTAGTGGTCTCATGAACAATTTAGTTCATCTGCTCCTTATCAACGGGTAATCATCTCAAACTCTACGAATATGGAACCTTTACTCAGTTATCTTTTGAAGTTGGATTTGCAATTGGTAAGGGACACATCTTATCGTACATCGGTACTAACACCTTCACTAAAAATAAAACCGTAGCGAGGCATGAAATCAATACCGCGCCAATTAGGGCCTCTATCGCATAATTTTCTCCTAATGAAAAAAGGACAATCATAGTTAGCAAAATCAAGCCGCTTAGGATAGCGATAAAGAAAAACAAAACCAATATGGCCATAGTAGTATTCAAAAGGAAAACTTTGTTGTTCATGATGCTATGTATAGTTCCGATAGCTATCATAAATGGATATCTAGTTTGGGTTGTATTAACTGGGAAATCACTAACTGCGTGACTTGATTTGAAATATGCTCCTTCATAATTTAAATTCACAAAATTGTGGTTCCGATCATGCATATCCAACTAATGTTGTCTATCTAATGATTAGGAAAAATTGATTTGAGCAGGGTCAGACGATTCGAGACACTTAAATCGAAAGAATATTTACATATAGGTCTTGAATCAACTACGATGTACTGGAAACCAAATATGTGAGACAGTTATTTTATGGTTCTAGTATACGTCGGGTTGAAGGAAGTGCCATGGGAGATTGTCATCATTAGATTGTGGTTTTGTCTTAAACTGACCTTTAGGGGGTGCAATTGCCAAGGCTGCGCATCAATTTGCCGAGGAACAAAGCATAGATTATTATTTTTTTAAATCTGGTTTATTATGAGCATGTCGGGAATTGGACCAACCAAGACTTTGGCTATTGATGTTGATTCTGTTCTAGCAGACACTATGATCGTATGGACAGACGAATATAACATCAGAACTGGTGCTCGCATCTCAAAATCTGAAATTAGCTCATGGGATGTTTCCTTAATTCTGCCTATCTCACCTTCCAATATTTCATGTTTGTTTAATGATATTTGGAAACATAGGTGGTTGGAAATTCCACCAACTGGTGATAGACTGGGGGAGGTTACTAGAAGCATCCACAGGAAAGGGTATAGGATATCGATTATGACAAAAAGAGACAGAGAGACCGTTCCATTCGTGGCAAAATGGCTTGACCGCTACGACATCTTCTCAGACGATCTATTGTTTGTGTACGATGATATTCCGAAATCAGATTACCCATATGACATTATTGTTGATGATGCACCAAGCAATTTGATAGGGTTAGTCCCTCCTAAAGTTGGCATACTTTTCGACCAACCATGGAATAAGTATTTTCGGTGGCCTATAAGGGTGGGTTCATTAATGGAAGTGGATCTACTATTATGAATTAAATTTATCAATCTATAATCCTGCTTATTTGCAGGTTTTTGAGACATTGGATGCCTGTAGGCCACTGTGCCCAGATTAAATTTCATAAAATCAATTTTATAAAAAGATAGTTTGCTATAAAAATAACATGCCTAATAATACCTTGTTATTTACAAAGATAACGTCTCTTGTTGTAGCTGAATGGAAGGCAAAGAAGTCGTTGCAAACGCTATTTGATTTACCATCGTGTATTAACCACAATCATTCTCCCCAAAATTTATATCCAACTTTTGGGATCGAGATCGATCTTCTCATTGACTTGATTTGTTTTCCCTTTTGGCTCCTATGTCGTGACCTTGAGTAACATTGCTCCAAGAATTCCTGTATTTTTTGATTTCATGCTAATACATATCGACATATCAATGCGGCAAAACACATGCAATTTTATGACTTATTTGACGAGCCATACCACATAATATAAAGTTCGAGTACTTAGCAAACATTACCACATAATAGAAGATACCTATATTAGTAATTACGTTAAATAGTGTCTGTTATAGTCTTTCATGTCAAAGAAAATACGTGTTGCCATAGCAGGGGTCGGAAATTGTGCCTCTGCTCTTGTTCAAGGCATCCAATACTACGTTAGTAATAAGAATGATCCGATAGGGCTGACTGCTTACAACATAGGGGGCTTTGAACCTGGGGACATTGAGTTTGTGGCTGCTTTCGATGTTGTAGATTCTAAAGTAGATCGAGATCTTTCTGAGGCACTGTTCTCTATCCCTAACAATACTCCCAAAATCTACAACGTTGAGAAGCTAGATGTCCCGGTAAGAAAGGCTGAAGTATTAGACGGTGTGGGGAGACACCTAAGTGAGAAGGTTAGAATTTCAGATAAGCCTACGGTTAATGTAGCGCAGGTATTGAAGGATTCTAAGGCCGATGTTCTCTTGAACTATTTGCCTGTAGGCAGTAGATTGGCTACCCAATATTATGCAGATCAATGTCTAGAGACTGGAGTAGGATTCATAAATGCAATTCCAGTATTCATCGCTTCTACTTCGAAGTGGCAGCAAGCCTTTCAAAGTAAAAACACAGCTTGCGCGGGAGATGATGTTATGAGTCAGCTTGGCGCCACCGTAGTCCACAAGACTTTGGTGAAGCTTTTCGTTGACAGAGGTATAAAGGTCGACCAAACCTATCAACTCAATATTGGAGGAGACATGGACTTTTATAATATGCTGGATGAGGAGAGACTAGAGGATAAGAGAATCAGCAAGACTAGCGCAGTAGAGGCTATGGCTCCTTATGAGATCCCTATGAGAATAGGACCATCGGATTACGTTAGCTTTCTGCATAACGACAAGGTTTGTTATGTGTATATGAAGGGCAGGTCTTTTGGGAACATTCCAATTGAGCTAGATCTGAAGCTACGGGTAGTGGATGCATATAATAGCGCAGGCGTCATGATTGATGCAATTAGAGGATTGAAACTTGCCATCAATAGAGGTATCGCAGGATCCATTGAAAGCATATCTGCATACTGCTTTAAGCATCCCCCAATTCAAATGCCTTACACAAAAGCAAAAGAGAATTTCTTGGAGTTTGTAAACGGAAAAAGAGAGCGTTAACAGACTCCTTTAAATTGATATGATCGAATTGAAGGAAGGCCTATTATGATTAATATGACAATCCATGTATACATTTCACAGAGAGAGTTATAGCAACCTAGCGTACTGTGTCCAATAAGAACTTGGTTTGCGATTTTTTTAAATCTTGTTTGAAGACTCCAGATCTATGAATAAATAAACTGACTGACAAACATAACCTTTCGAACGACCTTGTCAAGAGATAGTGCTGTATATATCGCCTGAATTCCATACTAATTCCGACTGTCCTCTTTATGTTAGCATGGACTTGATCCTCATTCCGCCTTAATGCAGCGGTCAGTTTGCCCGTCAATTGCCATGCGTATGGCTAGTGTCATACTCTCAGATTAATGTTTTTTGATAATTTCGATATGACAACTGTCAGCATCAACCAGAACTTGGGTCCCTTGTCTTATTATTGACTTTGATTCAAATCGTTGACCTTTCATATCGACTGCCGGAATTTCAGATATGGCGCATGCAGAAGCAGTTATGATGTCGATCAGACTGGTGCAGATTACTGCTGTAGGGGCAAGTCCCTTATTTTTTAGCGAGTATAGCACATAGGCCCCTACGCTGCTACCAATTGCCTTAGGAAAAACCAAGACTTTGGACTTTAGGGATCTGCCATGTAGCTCGTGTTCCAGATCATGAAAAATCCCCGTCTCGGGATCTAGCATTGTCAGAAAATTAATTGGTTGTCTCGTGACAAGACATTGCCCGAAACCCAACCCCCCAACAATTTTTCTACATTTAATGACGAGACACATGGTAAGGTTAGCCTGCTTCTTTTAGCTATAGTCTTTGATAATAGCTTTCAAGTCCTTAAGGCATACTGCGACTTTGTTAGAATGGTTTAGGTAATATGCAGCTTTGATGCTATTCGTTATGACGGAATCGGTTTCTTCCTTGCTTATTAAGGGAGTAAGGCAACTACAAGAATCACAGATAAACGTACATCCTGCCTTGGCTAGTTTATCAGGAACTCCAATATGAGATGCACGATTATGCACGGCTCTGGAACAAAAAATCATGCATGGCTTCTGAAATCGTCTTCCCTCTAACAGATCGGTAAGATAAGAAAGCTCATTCATTCCGAGCTGTGGACTTCCAAGGACAATAACATCACCATCTTCAGAATTGCTGAGTTCATCTTTAACCGCACTGGCGTCTTTGGGTTCATAAGTTATTGCCTTCGTTTCTTCACCGTGATTAATTGTGAACATTCCGCATGAACCAGAGGTTCCCAATGCTGCAGAGAGAGATTTTGCTCCTCTTAGGTCAGGTTGAGGGATATTATCGAAGTTAATACAACTATCATTGTTTATCTTACCAGCAAAATAGCCCAGTAACCCCCAATCCAGCTCGGTCTTGGGAGAAAAAGATGGTGTAATGGATAACTTTGCTCTTCTTTGTTCATTTTTCCTGAGATCAGAATAGGGGGCCTTCCCTGTCACAGAGCTTGCCAGAGCGCTAAGTGCACTTTCCTTATTTGTTAAGAGATCAAGCATAGAATTTGAAAAAATCGCTGCATTACTTTCCGCAAAACTTACAGTTGATCCCCTTGGTACTGAGAATAACTCATAGGGGATACAGGAAAACGAAGGTACTACACCCAGTCTTTTGTAGGAATTAACTATGCTCATTTGTTTTGTAATGAAGTTTTGGGAGAGTTTATTTGGCTGGGTTCTGTCAAAGCCCATAGGATTGATGGTAGTTTTTACCTTAGCACGAGCATCCTCACTAAATTTTTCCAAGAATATAGCCCCTCCGTCACCTATAGTATTATAATTCACTCCAGAAAGATGAGCCCATTTTATACTTGTTAATCTCTCGGCTTCTGTAGCTTCTCCGATTGACACGAGAATTCTGTAAGCCGCGGCCAAGGCTTGGCCATAGTCACCCTTCAAACCTTTTTCTTCCTCTCTTGTCAACTGCATGGTTGCTGAATAAGTTCTGTTTTTTCGGTATAAGTATCTATAATAAAAATAAATCTCCCAATTAGTCCTAAATATGGATTGTCAAGGTAGACCTCAGTATTTGAGTGCGAACTTGAAAAAGCTGTCCAATCATACGACAATTGCGCGTAGAGTATATTAGTAGATTCGGTTTCCATCAAGTTTTATATAAATAAATAAATATTGTTACGTCCAGCTACTACCCTATGGAATGTGCAGTTTATGATACCTACGTAACAAGAAAAGACGGCGAGGTAATGCATTTTGATGTGGTTGTTGAAGCAAATACAGCCCACGAAAAGGCAATTGAATATGGGAAGAAATATCTAGCGAGTGTGGGTCAGGAAGGACAGAAGATGACCCAAGAAGAATGCCAGTTCTGTCATGTGCAAGAAGCCCCTCCATTGATAAAACGGGATATAGAATCTACAGGATATTATATACAGAAAATGGAAGGATGTTCATAAGGATTCTTTATTTTTCTTGAATGCTTTAAGCTAGATGGTAACTAGATAGTTGTGATGCACAAATACTCGTTGCTTGCGCACGATATCGGGTATATGCGCAGTAAAACTTGTGTGCTACGTAGGGGCAAAGCAAGGTCAATTAAAGCTCAAGAAGGGTTGTGAATCTTACCTGTTGCCGAGTCGAAATTTTATTTGATTAGAACTACAGCCCATCATATTATTATGTGATATTTTGTTCGAGTGTTGTTTTTATTCTGACCAAAAAAGGAAATAATATAGAAAACCTGATATCCTTATCTATTAATAGGCTAATAGCCTGCCTAAAATAGGGGATGAGGTGACATAATGCTGCTCCAGACTGAGTTACAATCGATGAAGATCTCGCGACGAACTGACCCAATACTTATCCAATTATGTTATATTCACCATACGACCGGTTTGGGGGGCTCAATTAGATCACACACCTGTGTGCGAAGGGGCTATCGGTTTTGGAAAACTTAATATTTATTTGTGCAGAATAGCAATAGTAAACTATTTTGGAGATTATGTATGACTATCCTCTCTTTAGGCCACCGTCTGAAGCTAATTCCCTAATATTTCAAGTTACTCTTGGTTGCTCTTTTAATAGATGTTCATTTTGTAATATGTATAGAACAAAAGAATATCGGGAGCGACAATGGGAAGAAATCAAGACCGAGGTAGACATAACCTCTAGTGCTTATCCCGAAACCCGGAGAATATTTTTAGCAGATGGAGATGCTTTAAACCTCCAGACTGATAAACTCATAAAGATAATCAAGTATCTCTACTCTAGTTTTTCCAATTTAGAACGTGTTGCTTGTTATGCCATGCCCAAGAATTTGCTCCAAAAAAGTGATTTTGATTTGGATAAGCTCAGAGAAGCAGGGCTGGGAATGATGTATTTAGGGATTGAAACTGGCAACGATGCCCTATTGATGAAAATCACGAAAGGAGCTACAAGCAAAGGAATCCTTCAAGCATGTCAAAAGGCCAAAGCCCATAATTTTGTCCTATCTTGCATGGTTATTCTAGGTATAGGCGGAAGCACATACACAAAGCAACATATTGATGACACAGCTAGGCTTGTGAGCGTTCTGTCTCCGGACTACTTGGCGGCTTTGAATTTGCAATTAGAAGAAGGAATATACGAGGAGTTTATAAGAAAATTTGGCGAACCGTACATTCCTGTTTCTGATTATGAAGTTCTTGACGAATTAGAACGACTTGTTTCGCAGATAAGTCCACAGAGGTCCATAGTATTTCGGGCAAATCATGCTTCCAATGTGTACTCTTTAGGAGGAACACTGCCCGATGATAGGAAGAGGATTCTTTCCCTTATCGAAGGACTAAAAAAGCGTCCAGAACTTCTCAAGCCAAAAGTTCTGCGGCGATTTTGAACCAAGAAGTGTAATAAATTAACTCGTCGCTCAGTCAAAATAAATGTGTCGAGAATACTTATGAGGTAAGCCGAGTGAATATTGCCTAGATAATGTGATGTGACTATTCAAGACATCTAAACAGAAACTTGTAGGCAGTTAAAATGATATTGAGTAAAATTTAAGTTTGGTTACTATAGTGAGTTAGTCTCGGCCCATTACAGACCAATACCGGGAATGGGTCTGCTATCCATTGAATGTGGATTAGAAGCTCAGGAATCAGAACGGACTACTTCCCCTCAGATGTCAGATATCTTATGTAGAATTCTAACCGTTACTAGTATTAGAGATCTTAGGAAAATGTCTATGATACTTAATTATCAATTACTGTCTGTATGTCTTGATGCTTTGCTTGAGATAATCCTAGAGTGAACCTAAACGTAGCTCCATCGCAATAGCCGTTACTCTCATTGTTCTCGGCCCATATTCTGCCGCCGTGGGCTTCGATAATACTCTTCGAAATGAAAAGTCCTAATCCTGTCCCTTCAAATGACTTCGAAGCAAACTTAGAGAACAGTCTTGGAATTATTTCTGAATCGATTCCTATTCCAGAGTCTCGTATGCTAACAACCGCCTCTTTCTGCCGGTCGTCCCTACTTACCGTGATCGATATCGTTTTCGCATTGTTCTCCCTCGTTGAAATTTTGGTATCCTCTGTTTTCTCTAGTTTTGTAAATTTGATCGCATTAGATAGTAAGTTCGAGATCACCTGCGAGATTCTACCTTTGTCTGCTTCAATCAATATCTCATCTTTGGCTGGTACAAAAACTAGACTTATGTGCGTGTCATTATTTGCGGAATTCTGATAGGAACTTGAAATCTGATTCCTATGATCCTCTACAGTCTGAGAAACAATTTGATTTAGATCAAACTGCTCCTTTTTCAGTTTCAAAGACTGGCTTTCGATTCTTGTGACATCTAATATATCTTCGGCTAATCTTTGTAATCTTTTAGCATTCCTTATTATAATGTCCAACAGATCGTGTCCTTGCCGTTCTTTCCCTTTCGTTAATCTCGAACGGAGTATCTCGGATAATCCTAGGATAGGTTGGATAGGGGTTCTCAGCTCATGGGCGGCGACATTTATGAATTCTTTCTGCATCTTTTCTTGGATCTTTAGTCGATCAATAGCAAGAGCGAGGCGTTCATTTGAATCGTTCAGCTCGCTCGTTCTTCTCCTTACTTCGATGTCTAGACTGCTGCTCCATTTGATAAGAAACACAATTAGTACAACAACTGCAGCAGTAGTACCCCCTAACAGAGAGAGCATCTTCATCCTTTCAGTGAAAAGAACCTGATTTATTTGCGAATAAATTTGGCTGCTGGGTTTTACGAGTTGAATTGAAAACGAGGGAACACCATCGATAAAAATGGCTGACTGAGTCACTAATCGCTCGCCCGCTCCGTAATCATATACTCCATAGCCAGCATTACCTGACAACAAGCTCTTGGTTAAACTATTTAGTGTAGGGTCACTCTTGATAGCCTCTTGTGTCGTTACATCGAAGAAGCTCTCACCAACTAATTCATCATTAGCTCCATCTGCCAATATGATACCGTTCTTATCGTATGCCACCAAAAATGGACTATTACTATCCCTTACGTTTCCGTAGTGTGAAAAAAATTTTACCGTGGGAATCGACGTTACAACCATTCCAATATACTCCTTAGAATCTCTGTTTATTATTGGATAAGTGATAAAAATTGTGTAGATTCCCTGCCTTTCAAACCCATTAGAGAAAACTGGTCTAAGCGTATTTCTTGTTTCGCTGACCCATTCTCGTAGGGACAAATCATTGCCCACAAATGTCTCAGAACCACTCTGCGTTATGCTTAATGTGACAACATCATTCTTATCCAATACAAATAGTCTGTCGACTATTGTATCAAATTGCTGATATTTTTCTTCCATAAGCTTTTTTGCCTGCTCACTGTAAAGTTCCGCATCCTGAAAATAAGCTGAGTTGGCTAAACCATCCAACATTAATATCATGAGGTCGATATCAGATTCTATATTTTGTGAAATACCTATAACAGATTCGAGTTGTCGATCCTTCTGCTGTTCAAAAAGGCTGTTTTTGACATTGTTCTCAGTAATACCTTGCACATAAAAGAACAGTCCGTAGGAAAGGACTACAATGGAAATAATAGAAACGATACCAATTTGCTTTACCTTTCCTAAAAAGAGCCTTTTCATCTTCGACTTGTATGCATATTACAAGGCAAAGTGCTTAATCTAGTTTTTGTGAGAAATATTTACCCAAATAACATCCTACAATGAATTAGTCGGGATATCGAAATTACTCTAACATTCTCACCTCATACTTTGACATTGCTAAATATTCTTCTCGAGGACTTCCTTTTGTTTCTTACTCCATAGGTCTTGGTTACAATTCGATTTGGATACCGTAAGAATTTGTATCCATGTTAAGCAGTTTATCTTTCGTTCACGTGGTTACCAATCTATAATAGAAAATCCCCATCGCTCGGCACACACACTGGGAATAGTTGTTGGTAAGAGGAGAAAATAACAAAGAAACAAGTTCAACATATCGAAGTTCAACATGTGTACTCCGGGAATGTTTATAATGGTCATGAGATAGCATCAATGTAATTTTAATGGTACCATAAAATTAATTTAGTCAACATGGTTTTATTCATGGGTATTAATTGAACCATGATATAATACTGAAAATAATTCAACCAAATATCGGCCACTCGGTGTTACAATTGTTGCAATACTGGCTATAATAGGTGGGCTATTTTTCATTATAGGTGGGCTTGCTCCCCTGGTTATTGCTGCAATTGCCCCTGAAATCAGTGTTTTGTTATTTGGAATTGGCTCAGTTCTCATTGCCATAGGAATAGGATATTTTGTCGTAAGTTATGGTTTGATGAAAGGTAAGGAATGGGCTTGGTCAATTACGCTAATTCTGTCTTACATTGGTATAGCCTTTGGCATTATTTCAATAGTAGGTGGTAATTTCCTGTCTGTAATCCACTTAATTATCAATATATCAATATAGTGATAGTCTGGTATCTCTACAAACCACAAGTCAAATCATTCTTTGGCAAAACAGCGACCGCAAGAATCTAGGAATATCCATGGATAATTAGTAGAAAGCATCATTTATTGTACCATTCTCCTTTCCAAATTTTTGAATCCCTTTCGTTTCATCTTTTTCGAAAATTATCTCCAACTATCTTCACTGATTAGAGTAGGCCGAAATTAGATGTAAAGATTTACGTGGGCCGAAAGGGAGTTGAACCCTCGACCTTTCGATTATCAGTCGAACGCTCCACCAAGCTGAGCTATCGGCCCTAAAATTATTATTGTTAAAGATCAACGCTATTTAATCTATCCACAAGTAATAAGCAATTATTCAAGTACTAATAATGATCAGATCGGATTAGCATCTTTAGCGATTACCATAAAGTGAGTCTCTAACAATGGGTCTACCTTCTACTTCCATTTATCCTCAATATTGGTAGATTGATCTTATAGTAATGTACTAGCAATCATATTACAGGAAACTATTACGAACGCCATCAGATTATCTATAAAGTAGTCTTGTCTTCAACTTCTTCGAAAATAGCTATATGAATTCCATTTCGTAGCTTTTTTCATGAAGAAACTATTTATCCTCAGGACTTAACCCGAGTTGGAATAAGTCGCTTTATTTTCGTTCTCTATAATCCAACATAACGCAATTTTCATGATTTTCTCTGCAGATACATTATCCATATCCCTTAATATTAAAAATCTAATGCCGGTCCTCAGATGAAGGCATTGCCCTTAATTTTGCTTTGCTTAAATGACGGACGAGAGATTCTTATTCCTTTAGCCGCGATAATGTTATAAAATTCGGGTAAAGAATATACAAAGCCTATATGAGCACAATCGATACTTTCGTCTAGTGAACAGCGCAACTTGTCATCTTTAAGAAAAACTTCTGCGATCCTCTTTCTCTTATTGTCTTTAACCGTAATTCTATTTTGGTCGACATCAATTTTTTCCATAAATGGAGCATGTCTAGAAAACGTTTCGTATTTGGTCATTATTTCGTCCATCATGCTGGTAAGATATCCAGAAAAACTCGTAATTCCCTTAAGCTCCAAATCCCTTCTGGTCCTTTCATATGTACCAAAAAATCTATTGTAAACATAGTCGCTTACCGTAATAGACTTGAAGCCAGCCCTAGGCATCTTATCAATAAGAGTATCCCGATGATATAAGACTTGCTGGAGAAGATTTGCATCCTCTACTAATGGAATAAAACAGGCCAAAAATCAATATAACTTTCTAGTGTTGGCCCTTGATATTCTTGGTTTCTGCTTTTCCTTGAATTGCAGGCCCTGACTCACCCGTACAATTATTGCACTTTAGATGGTGACGAACCTAATTTATCATGACTGGCCATGATGACCAATTAGGAATTCAGCACGTTAAATGAATTTCTATTGTCTAAGGATATAGAACAATCTGTTATTATTTTCGTTTAAATCTTAACGCAGTACTTTGGATCACTAACCTGAAGCGCCACTTTGCTTAGACATTCTGATTTCTAGAAAAACTATGTTAAAAAATGCAGGTACTGCTTTGCTAATGGCTCAACTGCGATGTCGTTGAATAAAAAAGTTGGTGAGCAGGGAATTAACGCAAATCCTAAAGATAACCTGCGATGCACGGAGTGCAAGAGCGAATTAATCATTTTTGATATGGTCTCTAATGAGTTGGTGTGTAGTGCGTGTGGATGTGTTGCGAGCGATAAATATTATGCCAATGAGCATAGTAGTGCATACTCCACGCAGTCCGAGTTCCAAGACAGATCAAGAACAGGGATGCCTGAATCTTTGGCCATACATCACAAAGGCCTATCCACATTAATAGGGGTAGGAGATACCGATGCAAGGGGAAAGGCATTGGAACCAGCGCAAAAAGTGAAGATTCAAAGACTCCGCACATGGAATAATAGATCCCAATTAAATGATTCTATCTCTAGAAATCTAGAGAAAGCTTTAAAATTTTTAAATAATTTCGGTGACAAGTTGTACTTGAGCCAAGCTGTTGTGGAAAGCGCGGCCTATATCTACAGAAAAGCTGCGATAAAAAAGCTTGCAAAAGGTAGATCTACCCTTGGCCTTGTAGGAGCAGCTTTGTACGCAGCCTGCAGAGAAACAGCCACCCCGAAGACTATAGCTGATATTGCAACTGTTTGCAATCTTTCTAGTAAGGACATCATGTCACATTATAAGTTGATACTTAGAGAACTCTCATTACAAATGCCTGTTTTGCATGGCCTGGACTATGTGACACTCATATCAAACAGACTGAATTTGAGCGAGAAGACAAAGAGAGAAGGGCTGAGGATATATTCCGAAGTACAACTAAATAGAATTTCAATAGGAAAAAATCCGAGAGCATTAGCAGGCGCAGTAATATACTTGGCCTCACAATCGTGCAACGAATTTCTTAGGCAGGTGGAAATTTGCCAGGTTGCTGACATCTCGACTGTTTCCTTAAGAAAGCGTTGCAAAGAGATCAAGTCAACCATCATGACGTAGTCTAAATTCTGACTACTCCTTGGGAAAGCATTATAGCATCATTTAAAGAATTGAGATCTTGATTTGCTACTAACAGATAAGAAGCCTGAAATTTTGGGTATGGTTCTTTACAGGAGAATAATGTCATTATGGAACCACCGTGATCAATTCTATATCCTTGACAAGGTTCGTGCCCTCTTACAATAACCTTCGTTCCTGAAAGCCTTAACCATTTCCTAGATATTTCAACTCCAAAATGTTTGCCTATTCCCCTCCTTGAATATTCCCAAGCATCTTCGTTTCCTATTTCCTCTCGCGGATCATTCCATAAAATTTCTTCCATAATACTATTAGACAAATAGGTTTGGTCTGCAGTACTAATGGCTTCTCTAAAGTTATTGTCAACGTCTCCAGTAGGTACTCCACCATGCACCAAAAAAAGGGATTCATCGATCATTGTAGCTAGGGTTAATAGGCGAAAGAGAGGCAGAATCTTACCATTATAGACTAGTTTTCCCTTTTCGTAACCATATCGTCTAACGACTTCGCCCGGCAAGTCGTGGGATGGGAAAGGAAATTCAATAGGTGCCTCATGGTTCCCACGCATCAATATAACCGAGTCGGGGAACTTCATTTTGAGACGGGTAACAACAAAAATTACTCCAACTGAATTGACGCCTCTGTCAACGTAGTCACCTAGGAAGACCAGCTTATTATTGGGATCTCCCAGAAAGGCCTCAAATCCTATGCCATTAAGTATACTCCGAAGGGAAGTCAGGTCGCCATGTAAGTCTCCAACTATTGCTAATTTCTTGGGTATACTAAGCTCAACAAATGATTCCTTGATCTTTCCCCCCATAAGTCCTGTTTTTCTTTCCGTATGCATAATCTCTATGGCACTCTCCAATGACTGTACTAAGTCAGAATACTGCACACCCTCAGAGGCATGATTCAAATCTGCTACACTCAAGACGCGGTATCTGAATACTCTTGTTAATCTTAAATAGGTTTAAGGATCTTTTTGGAGATATATATCCACTGGGATGGATTAATGTTATTAGTGTTTAAACCTGTTATATTACTTCGCAAACCTAAGTAAATGGATATACACTTAAATTATTAACGTCCCCCATATACAATCGACTATAAACTGCATACTAGTAGACCATAGCCTAAATAACCTTAAAGCTATGATCGCAAGCTAACTGTTACGCTTTTAGGGATTATGATCAGGGCTTGGTCTTAATCCATTGAAGTTGGAGGTCCCTCGGATCTTTGACTTTTGAGTTCGCCTTTACTAAATCTTTCGTTACAAACAACTACTCTAAGGTATTACTCAACAGGCGTTTATTGGATAT
>JAATVT010000027.1 GCA_014523685.1 Nitrososphaerales archaeon TH5893 | reverse complement strand
CAAAATAGGAATTCACTTACTGGTTTTTTAGTAGCATCGTTAGTAACTGTAATCAATTCGCCCATCTGACTATATGTATGTAAGAAGTGCATTCCCTTCGGTGCGGTCTTAAAAGTTCGCTCTCCCTCAACATATTCCAGTAAATCATTTTCAAGTAAAAGCACTAGATATTCTTTCAGTATACTATAAGAAATATATGCCTTAAATTGAATCTCTGTTGCTCTTACCCTATTGCCGTTGGCTACTTCTAAAATAGAGGCAATTATGTCATTTCTACTTCTATATTGATGTTTCACCATGGCAATCCACTACCGTCTTCTGTAGCTGTGTTTCAGCTAGTTTTATCTTACTATGTACTCGAACTGATTTATCATAAGCGCTGCTGTTTGTTCGGTGTTCATAGCGAGTCTCCATCGGTTTCTACATTATAAATTCTGTGAGACTTTGACTTTTTTGGACTACTCTTCCTCGTCCAAAACCTGCATAGTGACTATTGGGAGTAATCATTGAAAGGCTAACTTTATTCCTTCGACATTTCCCTTTCCTGATTTCCACCTTTCTTATATCATCTCCCAATTTATTTCCTTTCCAAACCTCTATCCTTCTGAATCTGTCGAGTCATGAGCTGTTTTTCCTATTTGCTAAATAATATTTCTATCTAATATAGTATCACTCTTGTTAAATGGAAAGTCAGATAATATTATCGATCAATGAAAAACAGGAGTCGCTACGAGGTAATTGCTGCTATTCTCAAATCTGCAGGAAGAGAAGAGACCCGTACAAAGATTATGTACAAGGCCATGTTAAGCAATGACCAGTGCAAGATTTATCTCGACTCTCTTTTGCATAGCGGCTTAATTCAAGGATCAAATTCCGGAAATAAAATGGTATATCGAATTACTCAAAAAGGGAACAAATTCCTATCCTATTATGACCAGATGAGGCTTCTTTTGCCCATTGTAGTAGAAGAAAACTTTGAAGAAGGATATTACCATTTAAACACATAAATCTAAACCAACGGAATCAAGTTCATCATAGGATATCCGAAAGAGCTATCGACTTCCATCGCTAGAAAGGGGGACAGGGGATATGGGGTTTTTAAAAAAAGGCTTCCCTTAACCACGCAAATTCTGAAAATTATGTCACATATTTCTGAAACCCATCGAATAGATTCGCTTTTCCTAGCTACAAATATTGTTAAATCAATATTTTGTCTTGCGAAATTTATGTGGTCCATCTTCATTCTAGAATCAAAGTCCTGTAACCGACTCGATGACAAGACGCTGAGTAAGAATCTGTTAGTTCTATATTGCTGTTGTTTAAGAACTTTTTTGTAAAAATAGCTCAAAACATGCTCACTCTGATTTTCGTCAGTCCCGGAGGATGAGGGCTCAGTCAAGTCTTTAACCCGGGATCCAACCAAGAAGAATCTTTCCGTATGGGTTTGTACTATTGAAAGATACGCCTTTAGATATGAATCTAAACTAACGGGATCGATACCATTTGGAGGTTCGAAGAAAACGACATTTCCAGATTTTAGAAAGGTCCAAATGATTCTGAAAAGAAACGCCATTGCGACCTGCATGTTGATATCAGTTTCAACTTCTATCACAGCGACTCCTCTCTTAGGAAAACCTCCACCCAAATTCATATCCAGTTCGTTATAGCCGGTCTTGATTAACCCTTTTTCATTTAATGATGACCCTTGGCTATACTTTTTCTTATTGAATTGAGAAAAATTAATTGAATTTAGATTGACTACGAAGTCTTTAGGGCTATAATTTTGAAAGACTCGAAAATTGCCCTTATCAAGCGTGAACGCATATGAAGGCTTGGATATCTTTACTCCTCTGAGTTTCAAGAGGGAAATTTTTCTCAACCTGATGTCTTCGTACGATACCTGATCCAATTTTACGGCTCCGTCAACTACGAAGTCAAGAGAGCTATCAGTTGCGTCTTCATTTACAAATATGAGTTTCGCGCCCGCTCTTTCCCGCCATGTTTGCAGGACACGTTCATTGTTTAGGCGTGCTTCTCTGTCCATAAACGAGGCTACTGCGTCCCAACTATCGATGATAATTAAAGGGGATTTAACATCCATTAATTCGTTGGTGATTCTTTCGAAAAGTGATTCTGGTTCATCCAGCCGAGCGTCCTCAAAATTCACGGGGTTACCAACTTCGTATGCCGTCGGTTTTTCTTCCTTTAGTCCTTCATTAAATTTTGATATCCAGGGGTATGACAATAATAGTTGTTTAGGAGAAACCCTCGTGCAAATATAGAAAAAATTGTCCTTAATTTCTAAAGCTCTCAAAATTGTGAGAGAAAGTGTGGTCTTTCCTGTACCTGCCGCTCCCTTGATGATTAGAGAGAAAGTGTCCTTTTTTACAAACTGCAACAGCTCATCGGGTATTTTCGCCGAATTCTCAATCCTCATCTGCATAGGATATCTCTCATTACTCATCCAATTAGCACGACTGTGGCAGTAATAAGAGATTTGGATACATAATGAGGAAAAATTGTCACGATATATTATAGCATTAGAGTCATTACAATAGTCAGCAAACCTGAATCTCTTATATGGACTGGAGCCACTTCATGGGAGTAAATTTGGTAATCAATCCCAAAGCGCAAATTGTTCATTAGTTCCAACCGCATCGAGCAACCCCTCTGCATATCCGATACTAAGCACAGCGAGTTCAGGTCTTCCTGTCCTTAGGAACCTTTTTGCATCTTCGATATAGTATTCAGAATTTTCGACAATTTCGTACAATCTTTTTCTCTCTCCGGTAGGTAGTTCATTCTCTAGGAGAGCCCTTATCTTGGATACTGCATTTTTTGCTTTTGGAACGTACCTTTCTACCATATTGGCTGACTTATTTTGAACATGCAATGTATTGTCAGATGGGATATCCACATTTCTTGTAAGGGTCGTCAATGCGTCAACCTCAGAAAAATGAAGAAACCCTGTTACAATGATGGTATGCGGTCCTATCCCGTAGTCCAAGCCCATCAAGGATCTAACTTTTCCTGAAATCATGTTTTGGTGGGTCGAGCCAATCCTAGATAAAACAACTGCAAATGTTTCTTTGTGACAAGCATAACTCATATGATCCCGCTCAGATTCTAAAAGGGACTTAAAGGCAGTCCCTGGATCTAGAAAAAAATCTTCCCCATTTCTGTCATTAAATTCAGTTAGAATCATAGTATGATTGCCCAGAATCAAGTTATCGAGGATTGTACTATAGACGCTCACCACTGACTGAGGTTCTGACGTTATTGTGACGGTTCTACCAAACTTGTAGACATGCAGTCCAATCTCACCCGCAAGAGAACTAAGCCCTGAGGCAGCATGTATAACCTTGACCCGTATGGAATTTTTCACGGCTCTTACAAGAAGTTCTACATGCGTTGTAGCGACTAGGGGATCACCGTAGGTCAAAAGGGCAACCTCTTTAAACTTTGCATTTTCGAGAATCTCACGTCCATCTTCTAGGAACCACCTTTGTACAAGTGAGATACTTTTTTTTTCGTTACCGCCCATCAGACCAGCGAGATCACTTAATTCTGCGTCAGATATTGAACAAGTGTATCGTTCCACATATATGATACTGCAGTTATTAAGAACCTCCAAAGAGTTGAAACTGATACCTCGTACGCCATGAATTCCTAACCCAATAATCCATAACATACTAGTTGTAGGCAATTCCAAAGGTTATAATTCTTTGAAATACTTAGCCCTCGAGAGCAGAATATAGCATATATGCAATCTATCATAACCTTGTAAATCATGATCATGGATCATTTTCATTCCTTTTTGTTAGTAAATGATTCACATGATATTTAGAGCCAGGATAACCCTCACTTCGTCATTTAGAATTTACTACCTGCAATATCAAGCAATAATCCTTATTACATATTTGGTTTGATTGAAGGGCTTACGTAAAAGTCAAGATAAACTATTGTAACCAAAATCTTAAACCAGATGTACTCTTTTCGCGGCATCCAATTCTGTGCTAATGAATCTCCTCGCTGTTCTTGTTCTTGCGATTATATAAAAGGAGATTTTTATTTCAAACTTTACCAAGGATCGTATCGTGAAAAGTCATTATGAAAGTACTAATAATAGACATTTATTGCGACTTTCTTCCTTATTGACCGGTACCTTTATTGTTCTTGCTACTGCGTAAATGATGAAGCCTAGAGGTGTGGAACAGCGTTGTATTGTATACTTCAATACTGGAAATATATTCTGCAATACTAATTCGCTCATCTACAGTATGTGAAGAATGTGGATCCCCCGGGCCATATGTTACCACGGGTATTCTAAATGCGTTCCCCAATATGTTCATGTCACCTGTTCCGGTTTTTCTCAACAGGATAGGTCGTTTCCTGCAGACATCAATTATTGAAAGAGATAGTGCTCGCACTAACGGAGATGTGTGATCAGCTTCAAATGGCTCAGTCATATCTTCAATTCTGTACGTTGCCCGAACATTCTTTTTTATAGAGACCTCTTTGACAATTGATGCTACCAATTCTTGTATTTTTCTACTAGTGTTTGTGGTAGGTATTCTAATGTCGACTGTTATCTTGCATTTTTGAGGAGTAACATTATGACTAGACCCACCTGAGATTTCAGTGAGGCTGCAAGTGACCTTGCTTGATTTATCACTTCCAGAATCCAGCCGCCCTATTTCCAACTGAATTGCCTGCCAGAAATCATATACTTCCTCAATAGAATTCTTCGCAAGCCATGGGGCACTGGCATGTGCGCTCGTTCCGACGTCGCAGGTGAGTCGAAACGCAAATCTTCCCTTGTATGCTATTGTTATGTTACTTATCCCACTGGGTTCCCCAAAAATTGCATAGTCTATAGTGTACTTGCTTCTTACAAGTTCCTTTATCCCAGTAGCATTTCCTTCTTCGTCAACCACCCCTGCGAAAATTATGGTACCTCTTTGTTTAGGAAACTCTGAAGCCGCAAGTAACATTGCGATAAGAGAGCTTTTTGCATCTGATGCGCCGCGGCCATATAGATAACCATTCTCCATCCTAACTGGTATTCGACCAGGCACTGTATCCATATGTCCGCAAAGCATTATGACAGGACGTCCGCTGCCTTTCGTTGCGATTACGTTACCAACGTTATCAATATTGGTTTTTTCGAAGCCTAGTTCATCTATCGATTTGTCCTTTATAAGATTGGCTAGCGATCCTTCTGCTCTAGATGGAGTATACTCTTTTAGGGATCTATTCAATAACTCAATAGCATATGCAGGTGAGACCAATTTTATTTAGATATGATTATTGGTGCTTTTTATTTTCCTTGCTGACATGCAAATTCTACAATCAGGCCCGGAATGTCTACTCCGGTTACTTTTACTGTATTCTTAAATTCCGTCGTATTGTTCACCTCGTGTACGAGCAAACCATCCTTGTCACTTTCCATAAGGTCTACACCGACAACTTTTCCGCCGACTGCCTTGGAGGCTCTTATGCATATGTCTTCCAGATCTTTTGTAATAGGGCAATTCTCAGCTCGACCTCCTAGTGCCATGTTTGTCTTCCATTCATCATTGCCAGAATATCGGTAGATCGCTGCGACGATCGAGTCGCCCACAACAATAGCTCTAATATCCCTTGGCGGTCGATTCACAAATTCTTCTAAGTAATACACATGATAAAGAGGGAACATGTGTTGCCTATCTTCGATTACCGCTCGTGCGGCATATTTGTCCCTTAAAAGAGCGATTAGCCTTCCCCAGCTTCCAACCGTCGGTTTAATTATTGCGGGGTAACCTAACCATTCTAAGCCTTCTAGAGCAGATTTCTCGGAAAAAGCAGCAATGGACTTTGGTGTCTTAATGTTTCGCTTATGAAGTATCATGTGGCAGAACAACTTGTTGCCACATACGATGGCTGTATTAAGAGGGTTAATAATGGATGCACCCAAGCCTTCCAACGCTGCGGTTGAATGGAGACTCTTGAAATAACTCACTGATCTCTGCATAACAATTTTTTGTTCATAATCAGAATTCACTTGATTCAAATCAACAAAGAAATCCTTACAATCAAGAAGCTGACAATCTTGGACTCCCTTTCTTTTGGCGGCTTCATAAAGCGACTTTTCTTCCCACCGGATAGCATCGTAAAGGATAATAAGAGATTTAGACGAAGATGGAGATGGCACCTCCATTCTATTGGCCCCAGTCTTCTCCGACAGCCTGGGCTGGTTTTATTGTGAAACCTTGGTCTGATTTTTCTAATTCATAACTTGCTCCGCAATCGGGGCATGTTACAATTTCACCTTCAACCGAATCGTTAGGTACCTTAATTTCTGCTTCACATTCTGTACATTTTACCAACTTGTTACTTCTTCCTACCTATACCAGGAGAAGCATCATTAAGTATCTTTCTTTCAAGCCGATCGTCCAGATACAACTCCAAGATGTCACCCATGCGCAGATCCTTCATTCCTCTAGCAAGGGTTTCCGCTTCATGTTCATCGGTTTGTAACCCCAACAATGACAACAAATAGGCCGCGCCGTTCTTTCCAGCCAGCTCTCCAAATACGATTTTCCGGCGATTTCCAACCGTTTTTGGTTCTAGGATTTCGTATGCCGATGGGTTCCTTAAAATTGCAGCGAGATGCGTTCCAGCTTTATGCTTATAAGCACTATCGCCCACAATTGGTCTGGATTCCGGTATTCCCAGATTTGTATACTGTGAAACAGTCTTTGAAAGATCCTTCAACATATACAGTTTAAGACGATTGGTTGATTTGTAAATAAGAGTTAGGGCTACTGCCACTTCGGCAAGTGAGGGTATTCCAGTTCGTTCTCCAAATCCATCTATTGTAGTATGGATCTGATTGGCCCCAGCTTCACATCCCGCTAATCCATTGGCCAGCGCTAGTCCGATGTCATTATGACAGTGAACATCCAATGAAGTTCTGGAAGGGTCTATAGCCTCATAGACCATCTTAACTAGATTGAACATACCTCGTGGGCGCATGATGCCAACTGTATCGGGGATGCTAATCCTTTCAATCCCCCGTGCATTCATCTCCCTGCACATTTCTGTCAGAAACTCTGGTTCTGTTCTACTTGCGTCTTCCATAGTGAACCTGGCCTTTAACCCATGGGCTTTGATGTAGTCTGCGACTTCAAGCGCCCTGATTTTGGCTTCCTCTCGAGTAATCTTTAATTTTGCAGATAAATGTACATCCGAGATTCCCATGTAAGTTGCGATCCATGTGGCGCCACAGCTTATTGCAACATCTACATCGGACTTGGTCGCGCGAACGTGTGCAAGTATATCGGCCCTAAGTCCTTGTTTTATTATTGTCTTGGTAGATAATAGGTGGTCTCCTGATATAACTGGACTTATCTCAATCTGATCTACGCCAAACGAATCCAGCATCCAAGCTATCTGTATTCTTTGTTTTGTTGTAAAGGAAATTCCTGGATGTTGTTCTCCTTCGCGAAGAGTCGAATCAAGAATAGTAATTATTTTCTTGTCTCTATCCGATGAGTTATACTGATGCGCATAGTAATTAACATCCTCTGATATCAGTGTCATACTAATACTATTTGAAGCTCATTTCAGACCAGATATAAACCTTTTCGCACAACTGATGCGAGAAATCCAAGTATCCTTGTGAAAACGATCCGAGTATCGTCGTGGTCTTCTAATGTGGATTCTAGGTTTGATACATTGTCTTTAATACAATTACAGTATTTGTATCTGAGACCCCATCGATCCTACGTACATCATCTATGCATCTGTTGATTTCAATCACCGATGAAGCAGTTATAATGGCGGCAATGTCGTATTGTCCTGTAATTTCATAAATCACTACGACCCCTTTCAAATTCATCAAGGCCTCAGAAACAGCCGATGTATCTGCTGTAGATGATACAGAAATTAGCGTTATCGCGCTTGTTCTGTTTGTGCTATTTAGCTCAAGTGTAAATCGCTTAATTGTATTGTTATCAAGCAGATTTTTGACTCTTCTCCTAACTGCCGATTCTGATAGTCCGATTTGTTTGGCAATTTCAACGAAAGGTTTTCGTGAATCAATTTGCAAAATGTGAATTATCTTCTCATCAATTGAATTCAGATCATTAGACATTTCGTCGCCTCTCCTCCTCTGACAAGAGTTCATCCATAGTTTCCAATGACTGTGAGATCGTTTCTTTATCCATGACCAGTGGGGGAAGCAATCTAAGTATATTCTTGCCAGAATATAACATCAATAAACCATGTCGTATTCCATCTAATAGCAAATTTCTTACATCGAAGCGTAATTCCAATGCTAGCATCATGCCCAACCCCCTAACGTCTCTAACTATTCTATGTTTCTCCTTTAGCTCAAGCAGACCATCCTTGAAATAACCACCTACATCGGCAGCATTTTCAACTAGTTTGTCCTCATTGAGAGAACCAATAGTAGCGGCACCTGCGGCGCATGCGAGCGGATTTCCTCCAAAAGTCGACGAGTGTTCTCCCACTCTGAGGACCTCAACGATCTCAGGCTTACTCAATGTCAAACCAATGGGAACTCCCCCGGCTAATCCCTTCGCCAAACACATTATATCAGGGATAGTTTTCCAATTCTCTCCTGCCCACATCTTGCCAGTCCGTCCTAGACCGCTCTGTATTTCGTCGAAAATTAAAACAATCCCATGCTTCGTACATACCTCTCTCATATTCTGAAGCAGTCCTTCAGGGGGAAGGATAATACCCGTCTCACCTTGAATGGGCTCTACAATTACTGCTCCAATATTGTCATCTACAGCATCCTCAATTCTTGTTGTTGTATATGGAAGAAACTTGACATTTTCCAAGAGAGGCATGAATGGTTTTCGATACTTTTCGCTATACGTCGCCGAAAGGGCACCGAAAGTTTTACCATGATATCCCCCACTCATAGAAATAATACCGGGTTTACCTGTGTAGCGTCGTGAAAATTTTAGCGCGGCTTCTACAGCCTCCGCACCGCTATTACTAAAGAATATTTTACTTAGTCCTCTAGGGGCAATAGTTGCCATCCTCCTGAGGAAATCTTCTCTGGCGTCATTGTAAAATGACATGTGACAAACGATGAGTTTTTCTGCCTGATTCTTGATCGCTTCCACTACCCTCGGATTGCAATGACCGACAAGAGCTACACCGTAACCCCCCATACAATCGATATATTCCTTGCCTGAGGTATCCCATACTCTTACCCCCTTTCCACGCTCTATTCTAACCGGGAATTTCTGATAAAGGGTGGTTGAAAGGTGTTTATCTTCTTCGCTCATGTCTTACTAATCACTGTACAGTTGTTGTGTGCGAGTGCCGAAGATAGCGGATTATTTACATACCCCGATCCGATAATGGCTTCACTGACTCCCATTTTAAGAGCTTCTGTGCAGGCAAATACTTTTTTTTCCATTCCGAATCCAATTTTCGGGATAATTGAATTGGCCTCTTCTAAAGTCATATGGGTTACCAAGCTGCCATCCAAAATTAAGCCTTTCACGTTTGTCAGGAAAATTACTTTATTGGCTCCAGTTCCAGCTGCTACGTACGCGGCTGCTCTGTCTCCGTCCACATTCAAGAATTCAAAATCTTCGCTGAGTGCGATCGGTGATACCAAAGGAAGGAAGCCATTTCCCGCTAATGCATCGAGTAAACTAGCGTCAACTGTATTTATCTTTCCAGTGAACCCCCCCTCTATTGTCATTTTCCTCCCTTTGTCATTAAGTATAACTAGCTTCTTTTTGCGGCTAGCTCTCAATAATCCACCGTCGACACCTGAAATCCCTACAGCCCTTATGCCATGTTGCAAAAACATTTTTACAATCGCCTTATTTATTTTTCCAGACATGACCATGGTATAGATTTCAGCAGTTTCCTTGTCAGTAAACCTACTTTTAACTCCCCCTGGAGAGACTACAAATTTCTGCTCCTTACCCAGCTTTACAGCTATATCAGTGACTTCCTTTCCGCCCCCATGAACGAGTATTAATTTCTCGCCTGAAAGGATGTTCTTAATGTCTAATATGGTGGTAATGCTCAGATCATTAACTATACTTCCGCCAATTTTGACAGTTATCATACTGGCGTCAGCGGTGTGTAATTCAACCCGTCCTTTTCGTTGTATTGATACATGATGTTCATATTCTGTATCGCGGAGCCAGCAGCCCCTTTCATCAAGTTATCGGAGGCCGATAGAGCGACAATTCTCTTATTGTCATCATCAATATCAAAACCGATGTCACAAAAATTTGATCCGACTACAAATTTTGGATCGGGAAACTTGTACAGGCCCTTTTTATCCCGTATGAATCTTATGAATGGTTCATCTTTATAAGAAGTCCTAAATATTTTCCATAAGTCCACTTCTGACACCAGCCTAGTCATAAAGGTGTGGTTGGTGGTAAGTATACCCCTTACCACATTAACAGCATGGGGGCTCATACTTATTTTGATCTCCTTTTTTGCAATTAAACCGAGTTCCTGTTCAATTTCACCTGTATGTCGATGTCGTGCTGGTTTGTATGGCCTTATGACACCGTATCTCATCGCATGATGCGTTCC
>JAATVT010000189.1 GCA_014523685.1 Nitrososphaerales archaeon TH5893 | reverse complement strand
GGAAATACCTCAGACAACCTTCCAGAGTACATTTCACCTTTTCTTACTTCAAACTCATATTTTGTCGCAGTTGCTCTTTTTTCTAATGAATCGAAAAATTCAGACGCTGTAGCTATAATCATTGTCGTTTTGTCTCTCACATATTTCTTGTTCCATTCCTTGACTGCTATCATCGTTTCTGGTTGGGGAAGTATGACCCCACTACCTGATGGCATCAATATCAAATCAGTTGCTGCATATTTCTTTAGTTTATGATAGGATTCCTCCAGTTTAGTCAGATCTAATCCCGCCCTATAACCAAGGGGCATCCAGTGACACAATATGGAGGACCCATCCAAACCTGACCATAGAAATTCTGATGGTTTTGGTTTATCTACCCCTCTTCTAAATGCGAAGTATTTGTATCCGCAACCCTTCAAAATTTGGGGCCATTGAGCATTAAAACCGAATTCATCAGCACCCCAGCCTACTATTACGTCTTGATCTAGCTTTTGCTTTATGTATCTTTTTCCTTCTAATATTTCTCTTACAAGCACTTCTCCAATAGGTAACATCGTATCTGATAGGAGATATTGTCCACCTGCAACCTCTATTCTTTTTTCCTTTACATATTTTTTAACTTCTGCAAACAGTTGTGGATAGTTAGCTTCAACGCGTTCAAGCAAGAAAGTCTGCTCGATCAAAAACTTGTAGTCTGTTTTCTTGATTAAATCTAACGCCTGTTTTAAAATTAGCTCGATATTAATATAATAATAGTCTTCTTTATTGAATATCCAAATTGCATCGTAGTGCGTGTGAGGCACCAAAAATATTTTTGGGCCGTCTCTAGAAATTGAATTCATCTTTCTGTTAATTCAACTCCAATACAATTTTGTCTATTGCATTCTCCCAGCCACTAGGACCTATTCCATTTACCTTCATTATATTTTGGTTACCGATACTACTGCGGACATTATTCTTCATTTCCATTCCTCCGTAATCCAACCAAGATCTATCTTGTCGCTGCACAACTATTGGAACATCCATGAGATTAAGCATCGGAATATCATTGGTGTTGTCCCCTATTCCGAAGAACGTCACGTCATTATGGAACTTTTGGCCTGTTCCATGGGCATCGATACAAGATTACTCAGCTCTTCAATGGAGATATCTGCAACTGGTTTTCTTTCCGTATTCCGCAGTATTAATTTCAATTAAAGTACCATCTATATCAGTAAATACTACTTTATGTGTTGACATAAATTCTTGTTGCCTTGAATTCCATATTTTTTATATAGTTGATGTATACTCGATGAAGTAGTTAATGTATATACAATGATATTATTAAGATCGCTTGTTGGTGATAACAAATTTTATGAGGTCGATTAACCTACAAGCAAAACTCCATTCATTATCGTACCAAGATAATACTTTGATAATGTTGCTTTTGTTTCCAAGAACCATAGTACTGAGGCCATCAACAACAGAAGAACATGGTTCCCCAATAATATCAGATGATACAATGGGATCCTCTGTATATGCCATTATTCCTTTGAGATTTGCTTGCGAGGCCTCCTTTAATGCATTATTAACCTCCTCTTTGGTAACATCTTTTTTCAATGTCAGCACCATATCTATTACGGAACCATTACTAACAGGAACCCGAAGGGCCATTCCGTCCAGCTTGCCTTCCAATTCAGGTATAACTACTCCTATTGATTTTGCTGCTCCAGTAGTGGTGGGGATTATTGATACCGTAGCTGCTCTTGCTCTTCTTAGGTCTTTGTGAGGTAAATCCAAGAGCCTCTGGTCATTGGTATACGCATGACATGTTGTCATGTATCCTTTTTCAATCCCGAACTTTTCGTTGAGAACCTTGACAACTGGGGCCAGACAATTAGTAGTACATGAAGCCATCGAGATAATATTGTCTTTTTCACTGTCGTATTGTTTTTCATTGATTCCCATTAATATTGTTGCATCAGGTTGTTTGGCCGGAGCTGAAATTATTACTTTTTTGGCTCCTGCACTGATATGCTTTGCCGCCTCTTTAGCGTCATTAAATTTTCCTGTTGACTCAAGGACAATATTCACCTGCAAATCCTTCCATGGAATTTTGGCTGGGTCTTTCTCAGAAACAACCTTGATTTCCTTATCAGCTAATATCAAAGTATTATTTTTTGCATAAACTTCTCCTTGGAATTTCCCAAAAACAGAGTCATATTTGAAGAGATGTGCCAGAGTACCTGCATCAGTCAGATCATTTATAGCAACAATGTCCACGAGGCTCATGAATTCTTTGTCCTGTATTGCAGCTCTCAAGAAACATCTACCTATGCGACCAAAACCGTTAATTCCTAATTTTGTTATCATTGTATTAGTTCATTAGTAGGCGAGAGCCAGGATTATAATATTACTACGAACATTTTTACAACTAGGTGTAATTCATAGGTACTTGTTATCAAGCCAAATGCTATTAGTACAGACATGACAAGAAATTTAGTTTTGTAATGACTATATTTTGTAATGACTATATTCTGGAGTTACTATTGGGTTAATACAAAAGAGATTTTATTCATGAAAGCAAATGAATGTAAAAGAAAATTATTATTATTTTTTCATTTTACTTCGATTCTATTTGTCTCTTCCAGTTTCGTGGGATATTTTTTAGGAAGTTGCACATGAAGCATGCCGTTCTCCATTTTAGCTTCCACTTTTGAAGGAACTATTTCCACGGGTATATCGACTTTGCGATGAAATGACCTGTAGGATCTTTCATTAAACACATAATCTTTGCGCTTCTCTTCCGTTTTTTCTGATTGCTCCCCCGAAATTTCCACTGAACTTCTAGTTGCCTTAATGTCAATACTTTCCTTATTTATTCCAGGTATCTCAAGTTGCAGTTCATATTTGTCTCCTTTATCCGCTAAATCCCCAAGGGGCATTCTGATTCCCCTGCCTACTAAATTTTGAAGTGATGGAACATGCCATGCGCCCATAACTGGCCAAGGTCTAAACATATTATCCATCTCTTTTCTTAGCCCCTCAAACAGATCATCTAATCTCCTTAACTCTAATCTTTGACCTTCATCTTTTTTTGCCATACTTGACTTTCGTATGTTTGTCATAGTGTTGGAAATCAATCCTTTATATTAAAACTGAAGGAATGCAGTGTACTGCAGGGCAATCAAAGTAATCATCGTTATGATTCTGAAATCCTTTAGAAGAATATACTAATAGTAGAACTGAACGGTTAATAGAACTGGACGGTTAGATAATGCATATTCCTCTAATTAATACTAATTTGAAATTAATACTATTTGAAAATAGTAAAACATTAATAATAGGCACAAAGTCTCACTTAGAACTTGAGGACATTACGGGAGCGACGTTTTGACACAAAAAATTTTGGTTCCGCATGATGGATCAGAGTTATCCGACAGAGCACTAAATAAAGCCATAGAATTTGCGAAACCATTGAAGTCTGACATCATAATTTTACATATCTTGGATGATAAACTGATACCTTCCGAGGCTATTATGAGCATACTAGGTAAGAAATCGAGTACTGTCATGGATGCAAAGTTGCAGATCCTCAATATAGTAAGAATAGGTGCAGAGCAACTATTAAAAGATAGAACAGAAAAGGTAAGGAAGAGTGGAATAAACGTACGTTTCAT
>JAATVT010000188.1 GCA_014523685.1 Nitrososphaerales archaeon TH5893 | reverse complement strand
TCTAAAGTCCCTCATCCAGTCGGGCTCATCTTTTAACTTGCTAATCTCTTCAACTGTGCCTCTCGACAGGCCCTTTTTACTTAAGTATACATATAAATCAGTAGAGTCTTTAAAATCATACTTGCTGTAATCCATATTGAGCTCTTTGCTTGTCATTAATAGACATAACGCCGTTATGTATTATATATATTTTGATAGTTATTTGTTAAAAATTGCATAGTTTCATAATATGTTGACCTAAAGTCAACCCATAAAATGTTCATTTGGAACCAGCAAATAGATAATTGAATCCTAGAACGTCTAAATTTTTACCCATCTAGGCTTTTTCTTGCAAGTTCTAAAGCCCCTATGATTGTATGGATCTCTGGCACGGACGCTTGAATCCCTCTCCTTCTCAATTCCTGCCAAGTCCGCGGCCCAATCGCTATAATTGTCTTGACCGAATTCAATTCGCCTTCTATATTACGTATATTATAACTATTTTTAAGTATCTTAAATAATGCTTTCACCGAAGATGGGCTTGTAAATATAAGACAGTCTAGCTTTTTCATAGCAAGGAGCGAAACAAACTCTCCCCAGATTTTGTTATCAACAGCTTTTGACGACTTAACATTATAGAGAATTACCTCATCCACCCCAATCATGCCAAGATTTTGAAGCGACCTCTTGACAAAGGAATCAGCCTCTCCGCTCCTTGGTATTATGATGCTTTTCCCTTCTACTAAGTTGATATTCGAAGCCAACATCTCAATAAGTCCATGTGTCGAATACTTATCAGGAACTATGTGGACATTTATCTTATACTCATTAAGTCTCTTCTTTGTGTTTGGACCTATAGCAATTATTATCCTAGAATTCAATAGCGAAACCAAATCATTTGTATGAGATGTTTTAATGGCTAGATTGAATAATACGTCTACAGCGTTCGCGCTCAGAAACGCACAAATATCATGGTTTCGCGAGGTAATGATTTTAACAAGTTCTTCCACAACCTCCGGTTTACTTGGGATTATATCGATAGTCGGCAGGGCGATTACTCTTCCACCTTCGGAAATTACACGTGCTGAAAATTCACTGATTGACCGACCACTTGTAGTAATGGCAATTATTCTGTTCCTCAAATCTGAAGTCAAACCGAACTTGAGTTATCTTGAAACCAAGAAATCTTCTCTCTCAAAGAAACTACCCTGCCAATTATGATTATTGCTGGGGGTTTTATTTTCGCCTTTTCTGATATATCTACAATATTTTCGAGGGTGCCTATTACAAGCCTTTGTTTTGAGGTAGCACCATTTTCAATGATTGCTATATCAGTATCTTTGTCCATACCCGCCCTAAGAAGGCGTGTGGAAATTCGCCTCAACTGCCCTACCCCCATCATTATAATTATTGTATCAACAGAGTCAGCCAATTTTTCCCAATGCACTAAAGCTTCTCCCTTCTCTGCGGCTTCATGTCCCGTAACGATAGCAATAGAGGAAGAAAACTGTCTATGTGTAAGTGGGATCCCAGCGTAAATTGCTGATGCAATTGGAGAAGTAATTCCTGGCACTATTTCATATTGAATATCATGATCGCGCAGAAATTCTGCCTCTTCTCCACCCCTTCCAAAGATGAAAGGATCACCGCCTTTTAGACGCAAAACCTTTTCACCTTTTTTTGCGTACTTTTCCATAATTTCGTTTGTGTTATCTTGATGGAAGGGAGGATCGCCTTCCTCTCGGCCTACATAAATTTTTTTGCATGTATCTGGAATCAGTTTGACAATATTCTTACCTACTAGCCTATCATAAAGCACTACATCACATGTCTTGAGTAGTTTCAAGGACTTCAGTGTCAGCAGATCTGGATCCCCCGGTCCAGCCCCACAAATAAAAACTTTGCCAGTCATTTTTCTTTAGATAATTTATAATTTATTCCATTTTTGGACAGCCTCACGCCAACCACTTGCCAAGTCCAGGGCACCACCATTAATAAGTGATTTTCCCATTTTCAATCCTAGTTTCCTTGCATCTTTAATATTTCCCCTTTTTATCAGTCTAATGTATTTTGTTCCATCTGCAGAAAAGACGCTGGCATATAAGGTGAGATAACGCGGTTCATGTGTATTATGAAACTTTTTCCTATTATTACTTGGCCTAGTCAGGTAACGCTTGGTGATAGAATTATTCCTGGTAACAGCTATAGCTCCTACCGGAAAGCGACATCCACCTTCTATTTGCTCCAATAAGGCATGTTCTGCATCAAATTCAGCTCTTGATTGAGGATCCTCTATTTTCTTCAGTAGCCTTATTAATTCTAGATTGTCTGTCCTGCATATAACCGCCAACGATCCCTGGCCAGGAGCAGGTGTGAAATCATTTAAGCTAAATCTTTCTGCAATCATGTCCTCTAGCCCAAGCCTAATGAGGCCCGCTTCTGCGAGGACAATCGCATCGTAATCTCCTCTAGCTGTTCTACCTATTCTTGTCTCCACATTCCCTCTTATTGGCTTGATATCCAAGTCTGGGCGCAGCGTCATCAATTGAACTGCACGTCTAAGGCTACTAGTGCCAATGGTCGCACCGGGCCGAAGGTATTTTAGTTTGATTTTATTAGGGGAAACAAGTACATCATTAGGTTTAGATCGTTTTGGGATACTTGCTACGGTTAAATCATATGAAAGATCCGAGGGGATATCTTTTAGACTATGTACTGCAAAATCAATATTATTTCGGATCACCGCTTCATTTATTTCCTTTTCAAAGATTCCTCTTCTGTCAATGGTAAATAGAGGCCTTTTGTCGACGTCCCCTTTGGTCTTAATAGTAACAACATTAAAATCAACTGAAGGGAATTTCTTCCTGAGTGCCGTCACTACAATTTCTGTCTGAGTAATTGCTAGTTTGCTCCCTCTCGTTCCCACCGTTAATTTATTTATCATCGGTGCTCCTTAACTTTTTGTAATGCGTTTGAATACGACTCTATTGTCTGATCTATGTCTTCTTCAATATGTGAGTACGAAACAAAACATGTCTCAAATTGCGAGGGGGGAATGAAAACACCCTGCTTTAATAGTTCATTGTACATTAATTTGAAGATCCTTGGGTCAACTTTTCTCATGAGGCCTTCGTCCTTTCTTTCTCCTCGAATAATAGACAAATGAAACATCGAACCAATAGATGTAAGCACAAAGTCTAAGCCATACCCATCCGATACATCACGGATTCCTCGGACGATGCTGTCACATGTTCTTGCTGTCTTGGGATAGACCTTGTTCTTTTGCTCGATTAAAGTCTTAATTGTTGAAATACTCGCCGCAGAAGACATTGGATTTCCAGCAAAGGTACTTGCCTGATATAGTTTACCCATAGGTGCAAATTGCTCCATTACTTCTTTCTTGCCCGCGATAGCTCCAATAGGAAACCCGTTCCCCATGGCTTTCGCATATGTAGCAAGATCGGGTTGAATGCCAAAAAACTCACTAGCCCCACCGAGGGCAAGCCTAAACCCGGTTATTACTTCATCAAATATTAGGACAATATTTTTTTCCCTTGTAATCCTCCTTATGTTGCTAAGGTATTCCTTCTCAGGCAATATGAGACCAGTATTGGCTGGGACTGGTTCCATTATTATAGCGGCTATATTGTCATTTGTATCTATGACTTGTTCCAGCTCGGTAAAATCATTGTATGGAAGTACTAGCGTTTGCGAAGCCGACTCGTCGATACCTCCTTCAGACGAAGGAACTCCTCGATGTGCTTGACCGGCGTTGACAAGTACATAGTCATATGTTCCGTGATAGCATATATCAAATTTGATAATGTTCTTCTTTTTAGTAAATGCGCGTGCCAATCTTATGGCATTCATAGTTGCTTCAGCTCCTGTATTTACGATTCTTGTCATCTCAGCAAAGGGAATTATCTTGGAAATTAATTCTGCCAGTTCAACTTCATTTTCAGTGGGCACACAAAATAAGCTTCCGTTATCTATCTGAGATTTGACATAATTAGTTACCGGAGTATATGCGTGACCTAGTAAGAGAGCTCCATAACCCATGCAATAGTCTATGTATGTCATGTGGTCGATGGTCACTATCTTGCTACCCTTGCCGGAGATGGCGAAAAAGGGAAAGGGCTCATAGAAGCGAACTGGGCTATTGACGCCAGACGGAATTACTGCTTTGGCTCTATTGAACAAGATTTTCGACTGCTTAAATGGACCAGATTCATTTAACATCAAGTACTATTGGTACTCAATAAAAAATTTATAATTGTATCGCAGCAGGTTATACATTATAGCATGACAAAGAAAAATTGGCATCATTTTTTTGACCCCCAATTTAAAGAAAAAAATAATATCTATATGTGATTGCGGAATACCGAGTACGTATGAAAAATGTTAGATCCTTCTTTGTAACGAGTGGATTATTTGTCTTGCTGGTCGGATTCATTTCACTTGAACAGCCATTGTTGCACACGGCCTATGCAATGAAAAATTCTTTCCTACCATCTATTGTTGATCCAGACGATCAGCCTATAGAGGCAAGAGTTGTTGTTAGCGGATTTGAGATTTTAGCTGATGTGGCTATTACAGACGAAGATCAGACTAAAGGACTATCAATTAAAGATCACATGAACGAGAATGAAGGTATGCTTTTCGCGTACGATAAACCATCACAACAAAGTTTCTGGATGAAAGATATGAGATTTCCAATAGATATTATCTGGCTCAACGGAACGGGATCCGTAGTTCATATTGAGGAGAACTTGAAACCATGTGTTCCGTCTTTAGAGTGTCCATCTTTTAGTCCCAATGAGAATGCCCAGTACGTATTGGAAACTGTGGCAGGATTTGCTCAAAAGCATCAGGTCAAGATTGGAACGGACGTCGATTTCAACCTCGTATTACCAGGCAAGTCGCCAGTCACATCGTAGCTTATCGAGTCATAAACTTGCAAATTATTGAATTCCTTCGGGGACCCTATTTATCGAGTCAATGTGACAGATATCTTTTTCATAGTCCTTTTTAGTCCTTTATCTGTTATGATTGATCGGCTGGTATCTTGTCGCCATTAATATTCTCTTCTGCTTGGTCCATGTGAAGGGTTTCTCTATTTTTTTTGATACTTTCAGTTATTCCTCTTTCCCTCCTTCTCATGGTCTTTACGATTAATCTGTTAAATTCTTGACCTACCTTGTGTCCTGTTGTTATGATTCGAGGCCCCACTTTTGCCCTTAGGGTTCTGACAAAAATAATGATTAAAGCCTTCAAAATTCTCCCAGCCTCCCTAAAATGAGGGTTTATTAGCATATGAGATTTCTTCATGAAGATTGGGGTTTGAGCTTTCAACCATCGTGCCGCTTCAACGGTTCTGGGTCCTTCAAGTAGGGCTTTTCTTCCAACAATCACGAATAACCCAAGTGACAGCCGTCCTACTATTGAGACGGCCCCTACTAATAACCTCCCTGAGTCAAGGGCTATGCCAAATGCAACAACGTTATTACCGAATTTCATCCCTTAATTAGAAATATCCTATTACAAGTTTTTAACTAGACGTGGTTCAAAATGTCTATCAAGTCATCAAGATTAATAGATTCACAATACAATACTGGAAGGAAGAACTCGACCATAATAATATTGTGTGTGCAAGCAGAAGAGATACCTCTGAATAGCATGAACTCTCATGTGATATCGAAAGTGTTACCTATTGAGTTTTGGGACATGTTCGTCAGTGGTAGTATCAACGATTCTTATTTGTCTCCCTCTCCCACGCATATGAAAGTAACGATAATATGTATCGATTCTTGATGCTCGTCAAGGCTCGCGCCTAACACTTCTACATACAACAGACTATTCAGCTCCAAATCTCCTTACTAATTCGTATATCTTACATGTACATGATATACAGACCTCACAGGATCTTGTCCAGAACCTACCCTTCTTGGTTTAATGTGAATTCATAATTTATATCAAAAATACTCAAACTTTCAGATTATATATTCAAGTATGACTAACATTATCCATGACTCAAGAGATTGTTACTTTCTCGGAAATCGACTTGTATTCGATTACGATGTCCGTACTAAGTAATCATCTACTACCACAGCAATATTGGCCTCGCCTACTGAACAAAAGGGTCATGGACCCGAGCTAAATTGGGATGTCTACCTTCATTTCGGATGATAATAAAGCGTGCTTTCTTGAGGAGAAGCATTTTTCGAAGTCTAGGGGTCCAAAGAGATGAAATACTCTAATATTTTGATAGCTTTAAAGATGGAATTTCACTAATACTGCAGAAGTACTCTTGACCCGCTCATGGTGTACAAATTTGCCTTCCAGTTCATTGCTTTTTCTCAGGCAACTAAGAAATCATATTATCATTGATGTATTAACGAAGCATGACTTCATTCCACTTGAGGCTGGCCTCCCCAATATGGTAAAAAATGGGAGAATCCATACTAAACTCAGGGAAGAAATTGAATTGTTGTTCTGCAGTATCTATCAAGAGGTATTGAGGTGTTTTGGATAAATCAAAACCTTGCGTTTTAGATCTGACGTTCCCTTTTGAACTTACAAGAGATCAACTTGCAGCAGTTGATGCATGGGTTTCTAACGCATACCGAGGATCGATAATATATAGCACTGGAACAGGAAAGACAGAAATTGCATTTGAATGCGCTAAGAGAAGGGCCATTGAGAATCTTAGCACTAAAGATACAGATAAAATCAAAATTGATAGCAATATTGATTCTTGTTGTAATTCAAATAACGCTGTTGTTACGATACTCTTTTTAGTTCCAAGGATTATTCTTATCGAACAGAACTTTAGACGGCTTTTGTCATATCATATACCTAAAGAATCATTGGGGGTATATTTTGGAGAACGTAAGGAAGTAAGAGAAATAACCATAAGTACATATCAGAGCATAATCAATAATCTGGAATTAATTCGATATGCCGATACAGTTGTTTTTGATGAAATGCATTTGCTTACCAATTCTGCATTGAGTTTAAGGAAAATGTTTCGACTCTTAAATGAGGAAGAACGTAATTCAAGTCACAAAAAAGCGCTGTTGGGATTGACTGCAACTATAGATGAAGAACATCCTAATTACAAAACTATAGTGTCCTTATTACCGCCCGTAAAAAGATATATGATTAGAGACGCGGTCCAAGATGGAAGGCTTGCAAATCCGATTGTGATACCGATTAAGACCAAATTGACGATTGAAGAAAAAAAACTCTACGATAGCTATTCACACAAGATTAGAAAGATTTCCAATGATTTGAATATATCTGATCCACAACTGATGAGAATGGTACTGAGAAAAGGGGGCATATCAGCAAAATGGGCAAGCTCGTGGTATGAAAGTGTAAGGAATAGAAAAAACCTTATTAATTCTGCTCATAATAAAATTTCTGCCGCAGTAGAACTCATTGCAACAAAACATCCGTTAGAACGAATAATGGTATTTAGTGAAACAGTCGGGTCCATCACGAAGCTGAAGGAAATGTTGGAACTTAAAAAGGGAATAAAGTCAATGATAATTGAAAGCAAACTAAACTCAAAAGAAAGACATGAAATTCTATCAAGATGGGGAGTGGATTTTTACCCGCTGCTCTCTGTCCATACATTGGAAATTGGATACGACGTTCCCCAAGTGAGGATAGCTATTATTTTAGCAAGTACCTCTAACGTGAATCAAGCAACACAAAGAGTAGGTAGGATACTTAGAAAAGCTGAAGGAAAACATAGCGCCTTGATTTATACTGTATATCTTTCAGATACACATGACTATACTCATCTGGGGATAGTGAGGAAAGCAACACAGTCAGTTAGTAGAACAAGAGAATCTTACTATAATAATGCCAAGAATATTAAAGAGGCAGCAGAGGGGAATACCAGATTGGATCCCTTTTTGACCTAAAGGTCGGCTTACTAAGGCAGATAAAAAAGGCAAAGGAACTTATTACAAAACTACAAAAGCGAGCCATCGCTTGTGAATGTTAGAAGTTAATTTTAATTCCGTTACCAATAACATGACCAAGGTTTCTCAGTTTAAATGTATCTTTCGTATCATAATTCTCGATGCAGAATGGATTTATGTTGCTATCATTTGGTTCTTTGTCCTTAGTATATATTACCATGATATTAGGGGTTTATCTGAGTTCTGTTCACCAGTCTTTATCGTGTTCAGAATGGCCACTCTGTCCAAACGGATTCCTAAAGCCACCCGAGCAACGCTATGTGGTGGAGTATTTCCATCGTATATTTGTGATTTTTACCGCAGGTGCGATCTATGCAACTTCAATTTTTGCATATGCGAAAGTCAAAACGATGAAGCGCCTAACGCTGTTGGCAACTATAGTTGTTTCAATACAAATCCTAATTGGAGCACTAGTTGTTACCAAGAAACTTGATATAATGATAGTCACGGCTCATCTGCCTATAGGTGTGGCTTTATTCGGGATAACCCTATTAGTATTCTTGCGGTACAGGAAAGATTATCTTACATCCGTTAACAACGGCACTTCAGGAAATTTGGATTAATTAAGGATTCTTAGTCTATAAGATCGTTTTGGCAGAAGTATTCTCGGAAATGATTCAATCACAAAACCAACTATGATAAGCAATGAGATACAGCATATCGTGATTGAGACAAATTACCCTCAAAGAAGATCTGCTTGTCCATCCTCAAGTGAATGCAAGTAGAGGAATAGGTCGATCATTGTTTCTCAAGCAAAATTACAACAATATGACATTCTTACTGAATTCGATCTCGGTTCACAATACGGTTTTCATTACTCCGATACCTTCTGTAGTAAAATCATACGTGTGAAAAGAGGGATTGGAAAAAGGTCTAGTTGATATTTGTGTATATCCTTGTTATTCGTCTCCTACTTTCAGCTACTCAGGATTCACCAGTTATACCAATTACAATCACCCGTATACAAGTAACTTTTTTCTATTAGTTTGATGTTATTGAAGGAATATGAAAGTATTTCAAGCCTCCAATGAGATGCCTGGAATGACTAGGGAAGAGGTTGACAGATTCCTTGAAAGCAAACTGAATTTGCAGTTGGCTACCGTCGACGCGCGAGGTTGGCCCAATATCCACCCAGTCTGGTTTTACTATGATAAAAATAAGGAAAAATTCTTCTTAACGACATCAAAGTTAGCCAAGAAAACAGAAAACCTTCGGGTCAAACCATCTGTTTATTTTTCGGTAGACGATGAGAATTCTGCGCCCAAGGGAATTAAAGGTAGAGGTATAGTATCGATGACAGAAGATCCGACGAAAACTCTATCAGAGGGAGATAGAATTAGTATGAAGTATCTTGGAACACTAGATCATCCAGTAGCAAAAATGATATCAGACGGTGCAAAGAAGGGTGATGTTATACTTATTGAAATTAGTCCAAAATTCTTTTCTACATGGGATTCTGGTAAAGCACAAGGCCTTTAAGTCAACCCCCAATGGCTAATCAATACCTATTAATTTTTAAACTTCTATAATTTCAAATTTGCCCTAAGTTGAAGACCATAGAACTCTTCGTAAAAGACCGGATATGACAATCAATATCGCTATAGCATTTATGACTAGTTATTAGTCCTCCTTGTAACATTGTTAAATTTGCTACAAGAAATGGAAAAATTGTGGCAATCTGACCTCATTTTCGAATTATCCACTGCAAGCGTCAAAACAATTTAAGCAAGATACTATATAATAATAAATAATGCCAAGTGCCACTTCTTCTGGCTCAACAACTAGGACTAAACCTAAGCAGTACATTTGCTATTTATGCAGCAAGACCTTTGATAATATCGATGTACTGAATTCACACAAGAGATTGGACCATGGAAGCACAGAAACAGGAGAAAGTACCAAACCTCAACCACCTGCTGGAGTAGCATAATAAGAATAGATTGTCAACTAGATCAAATGACATTAATGTCTGACCTTCAATATTTTTGGCTGCTGACTTAAAATGGGTCGTTGACCTTATATGCAAAAAGATGCATATGTGCTGATATTCTCTACCTAAGTGTTATGATCGTTAACTATAGACTTATTAACAACTATGACTGCCATTGTTACTTGGAGATTTACTAAAGAGGTCTCTTTCAGCAGCTCCCGTCATAGTTCAGAGAATCATTACTTTATCGTCTATGGCTATGGTATCATCATGAATGATTTGACGGTCAGGCATCGCATCTATGAAAGAGGATGCAATTTACTTTACACTATCTGGGCTTCGTTGTAATGCAGGAGGAATGATGGGGTTTCTCCAAACAAAATCTGAAACAAGAATTTCGTCTGCTACTTCTAACTTTGGTTCTTGGATTAAGTTACTGACCATATTTGGCATTAAAATAAAGAGAAGGATTAACATGTGAGTAACTGGATCACGATTGGCACATACTTGTACTCAATCTGACCGGTTTTTCCGTCTCTTAGGAGATTTTTCTTTTAAGAACTCCCTCATAGTAATCATTTATTTTGATAGTCCCTCATTGAGTTAGGGGTTGAAACTTACTTGTAAATCTAGCTCTTTTTTCTAACCTTGTAGATTATGCTTAACGACATTACAATTGGAACTACTATAGCAGCCCCAATTTTAGAAGTTGGACCTGACTGATTCCATACGTACATGCTGGACGTATATGTAGCAATATTTAGGGTAGTATCTGATGGGAACATTAGTCAATAACAAAGCCATTTAGAATAGTGCCCATCAGAGGATTCTCTAACTAATTACAGGAATTAAAGTATTGTAACAAATGCTATTTTTACAGCCGCGCAAATTCCCTAATCATATTTGTTTGGTTTAATTTTTTTGCTGTCATAACCGGAAATACAGCTGCCTACACTGTCTCCTGTTTCAAGAACCGTTTTAGTGTAATTACAAAATTCTTGACTACATTCCTTTTAGGATAGTATAATTGATATCCTTTATTGTAAGACCTATCTGGTTCTGGTTTTCTTAATTCCCTAGAAATCCAGTACAAGGTGGAAAGTGTATAGACGGGAATAAAGTCCCCAACAAATGGAATGAACTCGATTAGGTTAATAGCTGTTGCCAATTTGCTCTTTGTTATGGAGTACAACATACTGGTTATGATGGAGTCAAATATATCACCAATTATGGGGCTACTAGAAAGTGGAGCGGCAAAATAATCTAGCCCGTCGGCTATGATAGAGACTCCCAAGGCGGTTATCGCTCGTCTTCCGAATGATGAGTTGTTCTGCACTATTTGCACAATACATATACGACAATACAGAATATATACATATCACTAGCGACTTATTAAAAGTTAATGATGGCTTCAAAGCTAGCTTAAGGTCAATCCGTGTGAATTTTGCCCCCAAATCTCGAGAATCTACTTTCGTTGGTCCTATTCAACGGAATCATAAAAGCTGTGGAGAAATAAAGAAAAGGAAGGGACAATTATTTTTCTTGTAAGCTGTGGTAATTTTTTTGTTCTGATACTTACTGACCATTGCTGTTCAGTTGTTGTTATTCTGCCTGCTCTACTATGTCTTCTATTATGATTGCAAATGGTTCACCCATTGGAGCTGGATCTCCCAATTGCCAAAAATAAACGACCTTACCATATGTCTCATCTAGAATGGGTTTCATCTTTGCAGCTTCCTCTGCAGTCATATCTAGTATTGTCGCTTTAACTTTGGGCAATTCGGTTAGATGATAATGCCAATATTTCTTTTTCCCTTCTGGTAGTGTGAACTGTAAGAATATCTTTTATAGTTCGCTTGACATAATCGGCATGAGTAGCGTGTATGCATAGGATATGTTTGAGCAATCGTGAAAAAGAAAAGATTAATCGATCCGTTAGAAATGCAAGGAACACAATTAATAAACCTAAATTTCACAATCGACTTCACGAATAGAATTAATATTAATCCCGTGTGGATAATCATTAGAACTATATGACCACTATGCAGAACCATTTCTGGGCGGGTTGTCTATGCTACATTACGGGTGGCAAAGAGTCAAGATTTCCTGATAGGGTAATTGCCGGATCTGACGTCGTAACCTTAATTGCTGATCTGGGAAATCAAATACCTGACAGATCTTGGATGTTATATCTGTTCGAATTATTTGTTGATAAGAGAAGAAATGTTCCGCTAGAATTAAATATTATATGTCAATTCGATAACCAAAATTACTTTGAAGCGATATTTGGTGGCCATAATCAATATCGATTCACGAAGATATTGCCTGAAGTTGGACACTCGTATAAGCGTCAAATTATTGTAGATCCCATAAATCATGTTATTAATTACCATCTTAGTGATATACAGGCTGACATACATGAGACTTTTCAATTACATGAAAGAAATTTTAAACATCCCTCTATTAGGCTGAAGAACATAACCTTTGAAGGATCTAGGCAATTTAGTGGAATAGAGTGGTGGAATAAAATTAGTACTCATCCATACCCCATAAGATATCAGGTACAGATCTCATTACTAAAATTTGCCAAAGATGACTCATTGAACTCGGATGGAATAAAGTATTTTCCATATCACTCAGTAATTTCGGATACTGATCGACAAGGCGAACAATATCCAATTTCTTTTATTAATCCACGGTATATGGATGATTGTATTTGTTATAATGTTGAAAAAGGATCCTCGAATACCGGACTTACATATCCAAATATACTACGAGGAGGAGGGGGTTTTAATATGAAATCATTTCTAAGAAAAATACTGCGGTGACAATAGTAAAAAACCTCTGTGAACGCTTCCATACTCTTCATTTCAGCCATAAGACATCTCGGGACAAATAATGGGCGTCACAGAAAATAGGATTGAACAAATTCAAAGACATATTCGAAAGTGTTATTCGAGCACTCCTAAAGATCTAGAACTAGGACAGACAAGGTTTGGAAGAGCCAGATTCGAATTATTTTGGACAACGGTCGAAAATACACAATGGATTCTATTTCTCATGATTGCTATTAGAGATGGAATTACGGTTACAATCTGTCAATGGTTTCTTAGGTACTCGATAATCTTAAACGCAAATTTTCAGTTCGAAACTGTATATGGACAAGATTAACTGACTATCTAATCATGTATCACTTCGAGAAATTGATATTAACTATCCCTCAGCCTATTTGATTCAACAAAAAACTATAGGCCACAAGACACAGAGTGAGGTAGGAAGCAAGGTATCTGCTTAATAGACTGTTCTACCATATCATAGATGTAGTGCAGTCATGAACATCGATGATAATACCAGACGCTTTATTATAGATCGGATAAAGTGGCTTGGAATTTACATGGGAGCTGGTCTTATCCTAGTTTTCTTGCTGCCCTTTCCATATGACTTCATTTCTCTGTTTTGTCTTTTTATTCTCTTTACCTTCATTAGAATGAGGAGTATGATGAAAAAGTATGGGGTTACTGGTGGTGTAAAAGATATGTTCAGTTCGCTCTCATCTTCAATGCCAGATAATAACCAATATAGGCCGCTGAAGTACTATTGTATGGGCTGTGGAAAAG
>JAATVT010000187.1 GCA_014523685.1 Nitrososphaerales archaeon TH5893 | reverse complement strand
TCTCTTATTAAAGGATAGAGACGAAAAATTCAGCCTATCTGTAAGAGCCGCAAACGCCATCAGCATACTGGATAGACTTACACAAGACAAGGGAATGAAATCACACATTCGAACAATGTTGTGGCAAGTAGTCTCGAACCTTGAAGGCATTAGAGAATAATTCACGGAATCGACGGTCAATTTACTATCTGCTTCATAGAGATTATTGCTTCTGTCATTGTTTATACTACTTCTTAGTTTTTGCATGTTGTTTTACTGAAGTGACTACTTCCTGAATCTTATATTGTCCACTGATCTTACGACAGTCATATACAGCCAGTATGGTATTTGCTTTTACAGTAGGAATAATTGTCTCAAGTCATTTTTGAAGTGGGTCTATATTCTCCTGGTGTAAAGAATAGATCAAATTTCAAGTCTTTGAATACGAATAGATGTCGATATTTTTAACCGAATTGGTTAAAGAAATAAATCCTTCTGTGACAAGATCTCCAATTATTTGATTAAGAAATGTCCCCATCACTTGCTTCCCTCACACGTTTACCCTTACCGTTTGGTATGATTCTCAGTTTTGCGCCTCGAAAATTTTTCTTTAATTCTTCACCTTTAAAGACTCTATCTAAAAATATGGACAGAGCTCCAATTTCCGAATGTGGCTGGTTTCCTATTGCTACGTTGTAGTCCGCAAGGGTGTATACCTCTCTAGGGACTTTCTGCGCCCCGATAATCACTAAAGCTTTCGTTAATTTCCAAATCTCACTAATAGCATCGTCAACGTTAATACCATACATTGTCAGATGAATTACCTTGCCGGAATTTTTTTTCCAACTGTAAATTACATTCTTCCAATCTTGAACAATTTCAATATTGAAGTCTGATTCGCCTCCCCAAATATTCCCAACTTTTGCAATAGATTCCTTTATCGACTTGTCAACTTCTGTCATATAGACTGTGCTTGCTCCAAACGCCCTCGATACCAATGCTACATGGGTAGTTATACGATCATCACGAACAAACCTGTGTCCTATCCTAAGAACTGATACTTCCATAATCAGCTCCTCGACTTGTTAGTTGCATCTCCGCAAACTCTTTACCATTGATGGGGCATATAATGCAATTCCTTCATCTTTTCGATAATTCTAGCTTACAACAAAAATAAAGCTTTAGAAATCACCAAACAATTCTTAGTTTGATATCAGTGGTATGCCCTGTCACTAACTGGGTACCAGTTGGAATATCGACCCGCCAAACAGACATACTGTGGCTTCAAATTTTTATTCCGGTCGGTTCAATATATTGTTCCTTTAGAATGAGTATGCGTAGTTTTGTCTCGGTCGATGTATCAATCAAGGATAGTATCAATGAATTGCAGAACAGAATATTTATGGAAGAAGATTGGAAAACTGACCAAATCAAACCAGTTGAAGGGCAGAATCTTCATTTCACCATCATTTTTTTAGGTGAGATATCTTCAGAGACAACTGATATTCTCAGATCACAACTGTCAAGTTTAGTATTTCAACCGTTTACTGTAATTTACAAAGGGCTGGGTGTATTTCCGAGTATTGCTAATCCGAGAATTGTGTGGATGGGAACAGATGTTGAAGGGGGAGAAAAACTCATAAATCTCTATCAAAAAGTCGCGGCCTGTATCAAAGTTTCGGGCCTTGTACCCGACAAACCATTTATACCTCACGTCACATTGTTTCGCATAAAGAATAGAAGGTTAAGAATGTCCAATATGTTAGCAAAGTACAATGACCTAAAATTTGGCTCAGATTTCATTGATAGAATCCATCTCAAGAAAAGCCAGCTTACCCAAAACGGGTCTATCTATTCAGATATACTTACAGTGTACGGAAGATGACTACTTTAATACGCTCTGTTACTTCTCTGGCGTTAAGATATTTGCAACCGTCGGCGAGAGAAAATGAGAAGCTGACAAGAATTGCACACAAAGTCATGGAACTGGTTCGTAACTACCCTTCTCTTCTAATAACTGACGTGGTCTCTGGGGGATCTTTTGCCAAGGGGACTTGGGTAAAAGGCGAAGCGGACCTGGATGTATTTGTCAAAATAGACCCTTCAGTTGACAAAGTTGAATTCGAAAGGCTGGGCATGGCGATTGGATTGCAATCCTTAAGAAAATACAAAACACAGTTGAGATACTCTGAACACCCATATGTGGAGGCTTTCATCAATGGAGTTCGAGTGAATATTGTTCCATGCTATGACGTGGAATGGGGAAAATGGAAAAGCGCTGCTGACCGATCACCATTCCACACAGAGTACATTAATAACCATCTTGACTCACATATGAAGCAGGAAGTTAGGCTACTAAAAAAGTTCTTGAAAACTGTTGGAATATATGGAGCGCAAATAGCTAAAGGTGGATTAAGTGGTTATGTGACAGAAATTTTGATCCTAAAATATGGTACTTTCGTCTCAACTTTACAATCCATAGCTGATATCGCTAGTGCGAGACAAATAATATCTGTCAATAAAGTTGATAACGATGTTTTGAAAACCTTCGAGAGCAATATTGTCATAATCGATCCAGTTGATCCTAGGAGAAACCTAGGAACAGCTATTTCACCAGAAAGCTTAGGGAAGTTTATTCTTGCTTCCCGAGCGTTTATTCATAGACCTTCTTTACATTTTTTTGGCGTAGGAAAAAATAGAAAACCTCGAAACGTAAGGCTAGATTCAAATCTTCTGATAATAGAATTCAAGTATGAGCCGAGAAGCCCAGACATAATTTGGGGCCAGCTGAAAAAAACGCTTAACTCTATTTCAAAGCAACTACAGCTATCTCAATTTGATGTAATCCGAAGCACTTGCACAACTGATGAAAAGGGATTTGCTGCGTTAGTATTTCTCTTGCGATCAGTTACTTTGCCATCGTATACTGAAAGAATTGGACCTGATGTTTTCAGGAAAAAAGAATCCGCGAACTTCGTTTCCAAAAATGCCAAGGAGTCTCTTTTGATCTGGACTAACAGGGAAATGAGACTTGTCTGTCTTTTCAAAACTAAGGTAACAAATGCTAAAGATTTTCTTCATTCTTTATTTTCCGAAAGACTAGGAAGCATTGGAATTACCGAGGGATTGAAAGAAGATATTCGAAACGGTACACTGAAGATTTATACTGGCGACGAAAAAGGGATGATCAGCGGTATAGTAAGACATGTTGTCAAAGAGGTCACTGCAACAGAACGATTTATTACAGACCAGCATTAACGCAGACTCTCCCCATTTAGTTGACGTCATTTCCTACCCAAAGTTTGATAATAATGAGTATTTTGAACGTCTAAATGAAATACGCTCATTAGGAGTTAGATATGTCGTTTGGGGTGGTAGGTCGGTACTCGGAAAAATTGCAATAGCAGGAAAAGGATGCGTAAGTCTGGTGCTAAGAGCAAAATTTCAAGATCAATCCATATGCGCTCTCAAAATTAGAAGGTTAGATGCCAATAGATGTAGCATGGAACGAGAAGCAGAACTACATAAGATAGCAAATTCAGCTGGAGTAGGACCGAAGATTTTTGGAAATTCCAAAAACATCATTATAATGGAGTTTATCGATGGATTGAGCGTAATTGATTGGATCAAACGAGATGAGAATGTTTCTGATTCTAGAATAGTCCTCAAGATTGTCTTCGAAATTTTGGAACAATGCTATCTTTTGGATAGAGCACATCTTGACCATGGTCAACTTAGTTATTTGGACTATCACGTAATCGTTTCAGGATCGTACGAAGCTACCATTGTAGATTTTGAGAGCTCAAGTACTCAGAGAAGAACATCCAACGTGACTTGTGCTGCACAGTCACTACTGTTGAACGGGTTCATTTCAAAACGAATAGACGACATACTGTCTCTTCAAAACAAGAAAGAACGACTTATTTATGCATTAAAATTATATAAATCATGTCAAACCAGAACAAATTTTGATAAAATACTAGACCTCATTCTAGAATGAGAACAGTTCAATCAATCATTATAGAGAATTGTATCGAGATTTGATCCAACGAAAAAGCTATGGTAAGTCTCATACTTCGGTCAATATTTGATTTGCCTATCACTGATTCAGTGGCTGGCTCTCGAAATCCAGATATTAGTGGGTAAATTACCTACTAGGGACGAAAAGATGGCTGAAGATACATCATCCGCAACCCCATCGAATGCAATTCCATACCCTACGTTGACGATACTTTATTTGCCATCTGAGGCAAGTGAAATAATCGAAGAGATCAGTCAAAAGTATAGCAATATGACCACAGAAGGCTGCAAGGGATATTTCCACGGCGGTGTAGAAAGACAGTACTGGAAAGTCACCATATGGAGCCAGGGAATTGACAGCCTATGGTTCAATGCAATTATTGCTAGGATAAAGGACCTAGCAAGTGTGAATTCAGTTCCAATTGTCTCAGGGGGTATAATGTATGCCATCTAACGCGATTTACTGAAACAGTTTGCCAGGATTATTCTATAATCTACAACCGGGAGACTACATGTTAAACAGACGTATGTAAGTCTCTGACCAACTTGTAAAAATCTCTATTCGAAATTAGAAATGAATGAAAAGTATCTTATCTCGAGTGGAGCTCTATCAAGTTGGAGTTACTATTTGCTTACTTTTTTCCCAATTCCTTTTCATATCATGAAACCAATCTAACTATGCGCTTAGCCGGTGTCTATACTTCCCTACTAAAGGGTTCAAATAGCATAATCGATATAAATATGGTTTAATGGGACTTGAATCTGAGAATATAATTCATATCACAACTGCTACATGGGATAATAGTGTTCTTAAATCTGAAAAACCGGTTCTAGTTGATTTTTGGGCGGAGTGGTGTGGTCCTTGTAGGATGGTCGGACCCGCCCTTGAGCAGTTGTCAAAGTCTATGAATGGGAAGATAAAGATAGCAAAGTTAAATGTTGACGAGAATCAGGATATAGCCATGAAATATGGGATAAAATCTATTCCCTCATTGTTGCTCTTCAAAGAAGGCAATGAAATTGGAAGGTCAGTGGGAGCTGCTCCTAAAGAGAAATATCAGCAGTTTGTAGAGCAAACTTTATCGACTATCTGAGATAGAAATAAGGAAGCTAATTTTTGTTATGTTATAGAAATATACTTGGTTCATCGTCTCCCAAAGCATTAATATTGTTTCATTATAAACGATAGCAGGTATTGGGAAAAAAAGAACTTACGTCTCTTTTTTCGTCTGATCCTGATAGATATTACAAAGTCCCATTATTTGATAAAGTCGGATTCAGTCGGCAAGCATGTAGTAGGTGCGGTAAGTTCTTTTGGTCTATAGTTAACAGGGAATCGTGTCCCGACCACGAATCTTATGGTTTCATAAATAATCCGCCTACGGGTAAGCGATTGGATTACATACATGCTTGGAAGGAAATTGAAGCGTATTTTCGATCCAAAAATCATGCTATTATTTCTAGATATCCTGTTGTTTGTCGATGGCGCGACGATCTTTATTTCACAATAGCTTCGATCGTTGATTTCCAAAGGGTTATGGGTGGCAAAGTAGTTTTTGAACTTCCGGCAAACCCACTAGTTGTACCTCAAATGTGTTTGCGTTTTAACGATGTTGAAAATGTAGGCTTGAGCGGAAGGCATTACACATCCTTTTGTATGGTCGGGCAGACATGTAATGCGGATTTACCTGGGGGATACTGGAAAGACACATGTGTAGAAATAGATTATGGAATGCTTACCACCGTTCTAGGAATAAGGCCGGAAGAGATTACTTTTGTGGAAGATGTGTGGATGGGAGCAGGGGCATTTGGTAATTCTTTGGAATATTTTGTCCGAGGACTTGAACTAGGTAACGCTGTTTTCACTGAATTCGAAGGGGATGAAAATAATTTCCATATCATGAAAAATAAGATCATCGACATGGGTGCAGGTTTAGAGAGGCTCTCATGGATCACAATGGGGACCCCGACTAGTTATGACTGTTCTTTTGGCCCTGTTATAGAAGCGCTAACAAGCATAACTGGGACGAATAGTCATCCAGAAGTTATTGGCAAGTACTTCGAAATTATGTCTGGCAAGATTGGAGAGGATCATGTCATGTTGAATAGCAGCTCTGGAACGAGAAGCATTAACCCAGTAAGATCGGTCATTGCCAAGAATATGGGGATGCCGGAGGATAAACTTGCTAAAATAATCTCTCGATACGAGGCGATCTACACCGTAGCAGATCACGCACGTACGCTTTTATTTGCTATTG
>JAATVT010000186.1 GCA_014523685.1 Nitrososphaerales archaeon TH5893 | reverse complement strand
TGTATCTGGATGATATTTGCAGTAATATTCAAAAGTTTCAGTCATATTCGGAGTGAAAAATAGCTGACCTGAGCTACTATGGGCTATATCTCCACTTGACGCAACTTCATTATCCTTTGACTCTATAATCATTTCATGCTTTTCATTGGTTGGGTTTAGGATTAGTACTGTATTGTTTGCATTTGTTAGAAACTTCAGAGTAGGATTCGTCCCCTGAATGTTAGCCCATCTGTAAACTTCCTCTTCTTCTATTACACTTATTTGAATTGTCTTAGTCGGATTTTGACTTGTATCTGTTTGATTATTTACTAATCCTTGTAGTTGCGCATGTGTTGACTGCATTGAGATAGTAGAAGCAGTTCCTACAAGTAATAATACAATTGCCGCAAGGGTAAATATACTGAATATATTGAACAAGCTTGTATTTTTTTTCATGATCACTAACTTTGATAGAAGTCCATTATATAAGAAGGTTGGATTAATTGATTACAGCCAAATCTGTGCTGAGTTTGGGCTGATAGTATTGTGTCTATACTAGAAAGTTGCTTACAAGCCAGTCAAAATCTTCTACGGATTTTTGTTTGATAATTGAAATAGGAACAATTAAAATGAAAACGAAAAAGTAACTTCGGTGATTTAAACATGTCAAATCCAGACATGAATTTAAAATTTAGATTTTAGTAGTAGAGGAATCAAATACGGACACGATGTTAGGAAACTTATCCTGGTACGCTTTTGTCTTTCTCCTTTGAGCAAGACTTATCACATACTTCTATCCTCTATTACCATAATATATTCTGCACCACCGATAAATGTGGCTACCGTAAACAAACAACTGGCAATAACTAAAAGTATTGAGAAATATTTGTCCGGATAAATTTGCACGCAAAGTGGAGGGACTAAAGAGATCTTGACAAAGATATTAAATTTTGCTAATAATATATCTTCATAAATTATGGTGACTACTATTATTTCTTATCTTGAATTATCAGATGTTAGATAAAGAGAAAAACACCCTTAGGAAAAATACTTTATCTAGCCTAGAAATTGGTAGTGAAACATCTCCTTGCATTCCCACTGATAAGCGAGTAGATTTCTTAATATGTCAGACGTGTTTATGGTGCGCTTCATGCTTCAACTTTGATGAATTGTCACTTATTTCATGTCCCCTTTGTCACAACGAACACATAGAACAGCTGCCAGTATCAAATCAATAAGGTCCAATCGATCCCCTTAACTCGTGGATGTTGATACTTGCTTACCGCACCTTCCACAGTACGATATATTACACAAACTGCATGTGAGGAGTTGATTATTAATTTCCATATACATGTGACTCAGTCCAAGATCATGTTCGTGAGTAAATACGTATTCCTTGAGCATAGAAGCATTCTCTTGATGGATACACTTATACAATCATATAGAAGATAAGTACTATAGTATTTAGCGGTTATGTAAATGATCTATGGAACTATATTAAGATCATGAAGATCAGAGGGAACTCGATAGAGCATGGAGAACTCGTTACTGAGAGTTTCGATTCAACACTTACGAATGGCTTCTTATACTCGGACAAGACTGCATAAAAGTCTTCATACTGTAAGTTTTTTTTAATTGTTCATGTTATTGTTGCTTTTTCCTTTTGTTCGCTAGAATAGAAAGAATAATCTATTAGCTTAGAGATCTATTTAGGCAAGCTGGCGTACAAGTGCAATAGATATTATCACGACTAAAATAGACGAGATAAGGTTGGAGAAGTAATAGACGCAAACAAGATAGTTAGCAGATATGGCAAGTAGATCAAAGGTTGGAATATAATTATTCAGACCCTGTAATACGTGATGAGCACATAGAAATAAAAAGAATGATAGTAGGGTATTCCAGAATGAGGACCTAACGATACATCTGAATGCAGAATATTGAATGCTATACAAATCAGCGGTTTTGGAATACTACTCGAAGGAATATAAAGAAAAAAACGAAAAAAAGATACCTTAACTACTGCATGGTCAAACTAACTCAGATTGTCGCAATATCTTAATGCTGATTTAACGTGTTCTTGTCCACCAGGATATGCTCCTAGCGGTGCATACTTGAAGACACCATCCTTGCATATTGCAACTACATCGGTAGTTTCAGCTGTTGAATATGAAGACAATACTGGTGCCGTGTGGGCAACATTTGAAAGCAGAGATATAGATAGACCAACAGCAAGACCTATTGCTAAAGAAATGACAGTTACGACATATTTGTTTGTAGATCTAATCTCATTCTTCCCCTTCTTTCTATGTATTTCAGGTTCTAAAGCCATAATGTATAAAATGGAAAAGTCACAGATTTAGTTTAGTAGAAATTAATAGCAATTATTAAGCAATAATCCATAATTAAAGCGTCTACTATGATTATGCATAAAGGATTATGATTTTTTGCAATTGTTGAAGTAAATTCAAGCATTATATCCGTGATAAATGCTGAGTATGACTTCGATATATGAAGTCATTACGTTAACACGTCGGTGTCAGATATTGCTAAGTCTAGTTGGAATATGGAGCCTTATTGTTAAGGGTATACCGTCATTAATGGTGGCGAGCATACTCTGACCCAAGTTTTCATTCTCCCAATTTCCGTATGATTTAATCTATATGCTACTTAGCAGACTATCATTGTGTATCTCGAGTTAGCGGCTAACTATTATCTAATTGCTTAGATAGCCAGAATAGTTTGATTATGATGAATGAAAAAAGCCTTTTCGATGAACTTTATCTTAGAGAGTTTGAAAGATGAATGATAAATAGCGGAATGAACAAAAAAGAGAAAAAGAAGAAGATGGGTAGTAAGTTGCATCAATCATGCCTTACTGACCAAACGGACTATTAAGTTCAAATCCTGCTATGGATGCAGCCGCATTAGGATCGGGATCTCCAGATGGCTCTTCAGTTACCTCAAAGTTTTTGTATGTGTAAGGATTCACCATGTTTTGCGTAAAATTTAATGTACCATTAGAAAACTGACCGAGACTTAATTTATATTCTGATCCACCAGCATCTACAAGCCAACCTTCGAAAACGTTTCCTTCTCCAGGCGACTCATTGAAATCGGCTACGATATTAGTCTTATTGCCATCTGAGTCTACACTGACAGTTCCCATATTCTCGCCACCAAATGGATTTCCTCCAGATGGTGCTGTAATGTCGCCTGACATTTGTTGCGCTTCCGCTATTTGAGTTTGGAAAGACAATGGGGTTGCTGAGGACAGTCCTCCAACGCTAACCAAACCGAGTATCAGAGTTCCTAAGAATATAAAATTGCTTTTCGCTATCATTCATATTTAATTAGGCAGCAAACTATAAAAAGACGACCCATTTGTAGATTTACTTGTCTTCGACTTAAGTTAGTTACCAGAACGGATGAAGCTTTTATGTTTTTTGCTATGCTCCTGTGTGACATGTTATTCCTGTTCTCCTCTAGAATTATGGGTCTTGTTACAGATGTTAGATGAGGATTGTTCGGAAACACCCGGAGTTAATTCGTCAGTCTAGCATCTTCAACAAAGTACTAAAAATGGGTAGGCGGGTGGATTAGATTACAGTCTGATAATCTTCACCTCGTATTTCTCTTCTTCTTGTTCTTCTTCTTGTTGCCTATCATTTTCTTAGTTGATGGCGATTTAACAATAGATCTTTTCTGAATATTTTTCTGAACTTGAAATACTTGCTTTTGGATCTGATTTACCTGAGAACGTATTTGATTAATTATTACTGTTTGTCTCTCCCCTACTTTCATCTGTTTCTGCAGGGACTGAAGATTCTTATTTATCCCATTAATCTGAATTGCTTGCTTTTCTAATCGATTTGAAGCATCGATGATATATCTCTGGATCTTCGCTGTAGTTGTGTTTTCTGTTTGCTTTCTAGGTTTTATTTGTACATCTGATCGTGGTTGTTCAACCTTGGGCATAGGTATTTGTTCTCCTTGTTCTCTTATCGCTACATCCGTGGCTGCTTCAACTGCTCCCCCTCCTTCTGTTATAGGAGATACTAATTCACTTTCGGGTTGAAGTTCCGATGATGTGCCAAGTTCTGTTGCTGGTTCTGCAGGTCCTACATCTTCTTCGACATCAGATAAGCCAACGTTATCATGAATGTCATTCTCTTCACTTTCTAACATTGTTGTTAATTATACGTAGTAATAATTAATCATTGTTATTTTCGTCGTGTGAATCATTCCTTGAACAAGACTGGGGCTAATAATATGAAGCTTGGAGAATATGTTGAATATCAATACCAATTGTTAC
>JAATVT010000185.1 GCA_014523685.1 Nitrososphaerales archaeon TH5893 | reverse complement strand
TAGTGCATTCTAGATATATCGGGGTGTAGAGATTTCATGAAAAGTTTAACATGATATTCTAGCAAAAAAAATCTGTAAGATATCTCAAATAATAAGAATTAATCTTTGTACAAGAGCCTTATGAACTATTACATATAGGTAAGTTTTGTGTATTATATAATGCCAAGATATATTGCTGGTATCAGCCATCTTTATGACATTACTGCTAGTAGCAACATTATCACTACCTTATTCTGATTATTCGCATATCAGTGCAAGTACAAATAATGACAATGAAGATTTTGAAGACCAAAATCTAATTCAAATCTGCTGTGCCTGGGGAGAAGAACTTCAAGATGGGATTCTAACCTATAAAATAGACGATGATGACATTTCAAAAGATCAGAAAGCAGTTGTACAGGATTCAATAGAAGAATGGGATGCAAAGATAAATCTTCTGGAATTAGAAGAAATACCAGACAAAAAGAATTCTGATATAACCATTGAATTTGAGGACGACAATGACGATAGTAAAGATGAAGAAGATGATATAGCAGGAGAGACTATGACAACATTTTACGGAGATGGTTTTATTGGAAAGGTAGAGATAACCATAAACAAGAATGTTCAAGACTATGAATTTGATACAAAAACAATTGGACAAATCGCCAAGCATGAAATGGGTCATGCTCTTGGTTTAGGTCACGCCAACTTTGATGCTAATCTCATGGCTGAAAAGGTAAATGACGGTACAGCATTTGTTTCTGGGTGCGAGATTAAAGCAGTGATTGAAGCCAACTATTGGAAGTTAGGTCAGATTGAAGAAGATGCTAATTTAACACCACATTATCCACAAGAAAATAGTATGGCTTGCGATTAGGAAAAAGAATACAATGACTCCAACTATATTAGAGCCCTAATTAGTTTAGGACTCACTCTTATGTCTGTTCAAGAATATTATATATTCCAATAGTGATAAATAGTTGACCTGAGCTAGTTGCCCAAACGAAAGGTAAGAGAAGAAAAGCCCAAGAAAAGAGTTAGTAAAAAACAGATACTCATACCACCTATCGCGATAGGCGCTGCAACATTAGCTGGCATACTAATAATGCAACTTCTCCCGCCTCCACCCACTTTGAGCATTTGTCTTAAAGCCCATAATGTTGAGACTTTTAACGTACATCCTACCGTTGAATTGTTTGTAAATGGACAACCAAAACTCTTACCAGATGATGTTGGAAAACAGCCAAAGGACGGGAATGAGTGTCTCAGAGTGATTCATACTGATACAATTGGTAACAAACTACACATTGAGTATATTAGGCCGATTAGGTTAACTATGGGAGACTTTATGAAAATTTATTTAGCAGGTAATAATTCGATCTCAGTAGTTGATAACTCGACTGGGATTCCAAATGAACAGTCAGTAGATCTCGAAAAATATAATGCTAAATACTCTTATTTCTCAGAGGGAAACAAATGGAATCAGGTGAGAAATGCTTCAGCTATGCCCCCATTCACTGATGAAATGGTTGTAAGGCTTGAACTAACGCCTAAATAGATAAATCCATCTAACACTTTTTGTCATTACTAGCAAACTGTTGGATTTTCCTTATTTGACATTTGTCATTGCTTTATGATCAATTGCATTTAAGACCAACTTTGAGATTTTCGATATTCTCTTTCATCTTATCCAGATAGTCTACACCCGCATTTTGCTCTTCTTTGTCAATACCCTCTATGGGACTCAAAACAAGTACCTTGCCATTAGGAATCTCTTGAGCAATAACACTAGCAAAACGTGGGTCAACCAATTCCTCGGAATATACTGTGTCTAATCCCATATCTCGGGCAAGATTTATTGTCTGCTGCAAACGTTGTGGTAAGACTTCTGCTTCAGGAGAAACTCCCTGAATACTATGTTGTGTTAAACCATATCTGGATGCAAAATAGCTAAACGCATTATGAAAAGCAATAAAATCCTTCTTTTCACAGTTTGATAGTTCTGATTTTATTGTTCTATCTAGACTATCAAGTTCTGAGATAAACCTGTTGGCATTTTCATTGTAGTAGGCTGTATTTGCAGGATCAACCTTTATCAACCCATCACGAATTTTTTCAACTTGTTGCTTTGCCAAAGTGGGGTCAAGCCAAATATGGGGATCCGTAGACCCATTACTTTTTTCTCTGGCATGTCCAGTTAGATTTAATCCCACACTTGCGTCAAGTAAAAACTCTGCATCGATATCCTTTACCCATTCTTCCTCAAAGCCGCCACCGTTGATGACCAGCATATCAGCCGTTTGTGCGTTTTGTACTTGTTGTATAGTTGGCTCATAGTCATGTGGCTCAATACCGACTGGAATTAAACTAGAGACTTCAACTCTGTCTCCGCCGACCTTCTTAACAAAATCGAAAATTGGATAGAATGAGGCAACGACTCGTACTTTATTTGATATACTAGAATATTGGATTTTAGGAGGACTATCATTAATAGTACTTTTATCAACGGGCATATTTTCTCCAACTATTGGAGTAACATATGCCGACGTCAGAAATAATAAAAACATAGAGTACGATATTGTAGCAAAGAGGAGAACAAATATTATCATTCTATAATGAATCATAGTTGGTAGGGCTTATTAGCCATTTAAAGGTATGTTAATAAAATTTAATTGATTTATTATAATTTGTTAATAACTAACTCGGTGTTAACTTGGGCATTATTTATCCAAATGGTTTACGGGGCTAGAGGTGTGTGTCTTATTCCGATATATTGCTGAATTGGTTTCACCTAACTTAATAGAGTGATTTATCAACGGTAAAGAAACTTTTACAGTTGTAACTTGATCGAATGGAGTTAGTCTTAGTCTTTATTGGTAACTGTGTCAAGAGAAATAATTATCCCAATTAGTTTACCTTTTGTGCGAGAAAATAATCGTGATAATCTTGCCTTGAATCCATATTTTTTGATTCTTAGATTTAAAGCATGTTCTAGCTGAGCAGGGTTGGCAAAAACTGCATTTCCAGTCAGCCATTCACCTTTAGGCTGCCCTCTTAATCCAGAAGGAACAATGCGCACTTTAGGGTTGTTTTTAAGACGCTTGACTTTGCCAGTCTTGGTCCCTGTCACTACGAAAATCTTGTTGTCATCAATCGTGAACCATACAGGCGTTGTTACTGCTTTTCCATTCTTCCTGTACGTTTCGAGGTTGATATATTGATGCCCAGAAAATATGGATATTCGATCGGATGGATAGGACATGGAATTAGTGTCATTTCGTCTTTATTAGCGCTTTCTAATGTACCTAGGCCAGTGAGCGCAATCATTAATTTAAGAAAAGGCTTGAAGTCTAGGGTATGCGGCATTTAGTATTTCCATCTCAAATAATGTGCTCCAGCCCCTTTAGATTGTATATTGGGAGTTTAAACTATTCTCTAATTTATCATTTGGTTCACACTTGATCATAATTCAAGTGGTGGGTTATATGTAAAATGAAGGTTGTAGTTTAGATGGTTCTTCATTATAATCTCACTGTAAGGAGGGAGAAGTAAATAATCAAAATCATGTATTTAAGAAAAGATGAACTCCTGCAATGGATTAGTATTGTAATCGTGTAGATCCGATAAATCAAAGCAATCTATGTACTCCTATTAGGCTATGATTATAAAACTAGAACACATATTATGAGTAAAAATTGTATGTAGTATCAACATCCGGAATCACAATCCTTAATGATAAATGTGTATTTACCGCTGATGGCAGTATGATCGGTAATATAATGATAATTTTGAAAGGATCATTTTTAGTAAGATCAATTAAGGGAACATTCGTCACATATTATGATATTCCGCTTAGAGAAATAAAACAAATACTGGGCAATTGTGTTACTCTACATCATTTTAAGAATGTGATATTGCAAAAATATATGAAATCGACAAAAAGAATTTGGGAAGAATAATAGCGAGATCATTTCATCGGAAGAATACTAAGAAGCAAGTTCTCAATAGGGCAAATTATCTTTACCTCTGCTAACCCTTGGATATTAGTCTCAAAAGTCGGGGGGTAATAAGCCACCTCAATTCTCCTTTGAGTTTTGGGGCTACAGCCATAACT
>JAATVT010000184.1 GCA_014523685.1 Nitrososphaerales archaeon TH5893 | reverse complement strand
GGACCTCATCCTTTTTGCGGCTTCTTGTGCGGTAGAAGAGGGACCGATAGTCTCAAGTTTCTTTCTTATTACATGACGTACTGTAGTCGCCACCATATCAATAGTTCTCTTTATAGCTCACCATATTAAAGTTAATTAATAGACCTAATCGTCATAACTCTGATTCTTTAATCAATCCTTTCAGCTAATATTTCCTCATTTGCTGTTTTCATAATACTATTTTTGGCGTGGGATTTTTCTAAAGATATCAAGCCTTCAACCTACAAAATTATTAACTTCCACTGTTGTGAAATCAGTCCAGATATTAATCCCTGTAGCTACAAATACCTGGAAGTGAAGATGAGGTATAAACGTATAACCTGTCATGCCCACCTTTGCTATTTCCTGGTTGGCTAATACATGCTGACCAACCGCTACCTTTGAACTATGATGCGCTAAGTGATCGTATCTTGAGTATTCTCCATTCTTGTGCATTATTACTACAAAGTTAGAATGATCCCAGTATTTTACATCTGACCCGCCGAGACTTGAATCATCTTTGATATGGGTCACTATTCCATCGGCGGCTGCAAGTACAGGTGTATCTTCTGGTACTATAAAGTCAATTGCATATCTTAGCTTTCCTGTATGTGCTGGAGATGAAGTTCTATCTATGCGCCTCAGATTTACCTTTGGGACCGGCAACCGATAGCAATTAACTGCAGTCACATTTTATTTCCATTTGTTACGCATTATTTAATCTCGCTCCAAATGTTTGATAGATGATTAGGGAGGCTAGTTATTAGTACACGCAGCATTATCTTGATTTTCTATCGCTCCCATCATATCATATGTCAGTAATTTCAAATTTCCGGTTAGTCTCGTGAAGGCGTTCATGTAACCTTTACTGTTGGTAGAAAACCTGCAATTATTGGTTGTAGGTTACATGATAATCGAAATTATTCTTTTAAAAAACTAGTGTTCACCCTGGGTTTTGGTGTTTTGAAGATTATGAAATTTGCTTTTATTTGCCCCATCCAAAATTGCCTTTGCTTGCTTATAGTGCACGGCATCAATCATCTTTCCTTCGAGCCTAATTGCACCTTTGCCTTTTCCATTCACTAGAGCTTCATCAAGCGCATTGACTACTTTTGTTGCCCATTCAATTTCATTTGTGCTGGGTACAAAAATTGCGTGGACGGCTTCGATTTGATTAGGATGGATTAGACTCTTACCTGAATATCCTAATCTTTTAGCAATAATAGTATCTTTCATCAATCCCTCGGCATCGTCTAACTTTTGCCAGATACCATCAATGGCCTCAACCCCTGCAGCACGGGCATCAACTGGGATCTTTGAACGGGCATAGATGCACTCGAACTCGTTATTCCCCTCTTCATAGTCTAAATGCATGTCATAAAGAAAGTCAAAGATTCCGAAAACCAACATATTTACTCGATCGCTTGCCTTGGCAATGGAATAACTATTGACCACACCTTTGGCCGATTCGATAGATGCGGCTATCTTAATACTTTTTTCCTGAAAACCTTTTTCCTGTTCGAGAGTGAGTAAGATACGATCAACCTCAGAAACTTCCTCATCATTGCCCACCTTTGGCAGAATAATCCCATCAATTCCTTTTTGAACTACTGCTTTTAGATCATCTGATGTCATTCCGGAGTCGAAGGAGTTTATTCTTGCGTATACATTTCTCGCCAGATATGTAGTTCTCGCGGTAAGTGCCGATTTGATAAGCTGTCTTGCTAGATCTTTTTGATTATTGGGAACTGAATCCTCCAAGTCAAAACATACAATGTCTGCATTCAATGTCTTGGCCTTATTGATATATTTCTCGCTATTGCTAGGAACGAAAATAAGGCTTCTGAACATGTCTAATCTTTCTTTAATACATTCTTAAAGGTCGTTAGATAAAAATAATCTCGTACGAAAATATGGGAAATGACTACGGTTTTTGGGGTGTAGTTACTATTTTTCCCATTTGTTCAGCATTTGCCATCATAGTGTGACCCTTCACCATGTCGTCGAATGGAAGAATGGTATGAATTACTGGTTTTATTTTGCCTTTACTAGTCCAGTAAATAACCTCTTCAAGTTCGGCCTTGGTTCCTTGTGTTGATCCAAGTAAATTGGTCCCTTTAAAGAAAAGAAATCTTAGGTCTATAGTCGAATCGTAGCCAGTTGTAGCACCCGTGGCAACAAGGGTTCCACCGTTTTTCAAGAGACCAACTTCCTGTGCAAAAACTGCCTTGCCGATATGCTCAAATACAACGTCAACTCCTACCTTCTTCGTTATTTCTCTGACCTTTTTGTACCAGTCTGCCTCTCTGTGATTAACTACCTGATCTGCACCTATTTCCAAGCATTTGTCCATCTTGTCTTTATTGCCTGCTGTTGCAATAACTGTACAATTGTATAATTTTGCGATCTGAATTCCCACCATTCCCACACCACTTGTACCACCCATGATGAGCACAGTCTGACCTGGTCTTATCTTTGCTCTTCCTACTAGCATATGCCATGACGTCATACCAACCATCGACACCGCTGCGGCGTCGTTAAAGGATACATTATCAGGTAACTTTGCCACATTTACTTCTGGTAGATGCGTATATTGATTAAAACCACCCCAAAGCGGACCGGTTTGAAATCCCCATATTAGTCTGTTATCACAATCAAACTCTCTTCCATCAGTACATTTATCGCACACTCTACAACTCATATTCGAATGTGATACGACTCTATCTCCTACTTTGAATTTTGTAACATCTTCTCCAAGTTCTACTACTGTTCCAGCTACATCGCTTCCAGAGATATGCGGTAACGGAGTCTTAACCGGTTCCCCCCAAATAGCCCACAAATCATTATAGTTATACGCCGCAGATTCTACTTTTATCATGACCTCATTAGGCCTCAGTTTTGGTGTATCTACGTCTTCAATTTTTACAACTTGCTCTGGGTTTTTATTATATTCTCTGAATACGGCTGCCTTCATGACGAGAGAAGAATATTTAGCCTTAATATAGTTAACTCACCAAAATGTTTTCTTTATTTTTCATATCTTCTGATCATTTAGACTGTCACGTCGTTGATGAGATCTGAAGGTCGGTCTAGATTAAATAGTGCAAAACATGGATTGCATTTTTTGACAAAAAAATGTGTATCTAATCATTCTCAAATTTTTGTGCAAATAGGAATTAATGATTAATGATGAGACATGACTAGAGAATCTCAAACCACTTTAGCGTCTACTTATCTTGAAGTCCTTTTTTGGTTGTTGTAGGCTAAGCAATATCTGCTTTAGTTCTTCATCAGTGATCGATCTATTCAACCTCCCAGTGGAGGCAGCGTTTATTAGATAATTCTCGACTGCCGTAGCCAGTTCAGGCTTGACCATCCTGACGTTCATTAGTCTCTGCCTAGCAGTAGGATCAAGGAGAACCATTAATGCGCGTTGTCGAACAGCAGCCTCCTCACGTCTTCTTGCTTCATCATCGTTTGGTTGTTGCGGTTGGGAGAATGACATGTTTTCCGTCCTATGGTCGCATCCTACGCATATCTTTGTAGCTCTGGAGTAGATTTGATAATTTCTTTGTAGATTTCAGTGGCTAATTTATCAATTTTTTTCATTCCTTCATCAGATATTAGCCTCCCTTTAGCTTTCTTGGTCACGTAGCCTGCAATTTCTAACTGTTGTAATCCCTTGCGAATAATCGCGCCACCTGCATCTTTATGATGTGCAAGGTTGTAGCCAGCTTGTTTTTTACCGCCATATTCACTTTTTAAATCCGAGACTCCAATCGGACCGTGAATGTAAACTTTTCTTAATATTGATGCACATCTGGCATACCACCAGTCCTTATTTTGCGGAATTTTTTCAACATGGGAACCGGTTTTGACAAAAGCAGACCAACCTGGCGGTTCAATTTTCTTTTCTCTTTTCAGCTGTTCAGTCAGTCTCTCGATGAGCTTGTTAGCAGGTATATCGTATGCTTTCGCCATTATTACAGATGATTCTGTCGTTCCCCTATAAATCCTTACTTTAATATCAACTAGTAGTGAATTGCCGCAGTTAATTAGTTATAACTTTATGATAAACATGGCCGCATTTTAGACATGTGATCCTTATAGCTTTCAAACGTGACCTTCCTGTCCTGACCCTTGAGCTGATTCCTGGCAAGATAAACTGCTTACATCCCTTACAGAATAGCTGACGAATTTCATAAGGAAGTCTTAGACGCATTCGCATCGCAATCTTCCTTGCAAGCCTTGCCTGATCGTTCGCAAGCATTTCATCATATAATGCTTCACGTCGCGCATGGTCTATCAGAAGATGAATTCTTTCTTTTGCAATATCTCTTGCAAGGTATTTCTTCACACAAGCTATCATACACAATTCCGATTTATTTTTTTGGTTGTAAATAACATTCGCCCATGAAAGGGTATTCAATATGATGCCTAAATATTCTGAGTATATGCTTCATAACGTGGTCAATGTAATCCTAAGAGGATAACCATGGGAGCATATTAATAGATGGATGGCTGCGAGTTTCACGTTAATTTTTATTCTATTGTTGGAAGATATTGTCTGGGTATGTTCACAGGTATAATCGAGGGCCAAGGAAAAGTAAATTATGTATCTAGGAACAAGAATAAAAACGCACAAGCATCTCTTAGAATAAGGATAGACCTTGGTAGGTTAAGTAGGGGTCTGAAGAGTGGAAGCAGCATAAGCGTTAATGGGGCATGTCTCACCATTACAAAATTACAGAATCATGAAGCCAATTTTGATCTTATTGAAGAAACTACAAAGCGTACGTGTCTAAATCTACTGAAAGTCCGGGATAAAGTAAATCTTGAGAGGAGCTTGAAGCTTGGCGATCGAGTAGAAGGCCATCTTGTACTTGGTCATATAGACGGCATCGGGAAAATAGATAAAATCCATAAATACGAGTCTCAAACAAAAATCTGGCTTAAAGTTGAAGATATAAAGCTCCTTGATTCAATTGTTCCTAAAGGATCAATTGCCATTGACGGTATAAGTCTGACTATTGTAGATACAACTCGTGATAAAATATCTGTTGCATTAATCCCCCACACCCTTACTCATACCACCTTAGGAAACAAAGCAGAAGGTGACTATGTTAACCTAGAGACGGATATTCTGGGTAAATATATAACAAAGGAATTACCAAAAAATTGGTAACACCATAATATTTAGTAAACTGAACAATTAATTTCCTATTGCAAATAATCATTTGGATACAATTGAACAAGCGATTCATGCACTAAAGGAAGGAAGTTTTGTGCTCATTCATGATGACAAGAGTCGAGAAAATGAGGTTGATATGGTTGTCGCAGCCGAGCATATTAAACCACATCATATTGCGTCAATGAGGAACCAAGCAGGTGGACTAATATGTTTGGCCGTTGCGAGTGAAATTACTCAAAAACTTGGCCTTCTCTATATGCATGACATTCTCAAGTCTATGACACATATCAGTTCAACGTTTTCAAAGATAGCTAGTAGCAAATCACCGTACGGTGATAGCCCCTCTTTTTCAATATCGGTTAATCACTGTGACACCTATACAGGAATCACCGACGCCGATAGAGCACTAACGATTTCAAGAATGGCCGAAGTATGCAGGAACATTGATTCTGGAGGGGTAGATGAATTTGCCAATAGTTTTAGGGCTCCAGGGCACGTACCAATTCTTATAGCGTCAACCAATCTCCTACAAGAAAGAGCAGGTCACACAGAACTTTCCATATACTTGATGCAAATTGCTAATTTGGTTCCGGCGGCAGTAATATGTGAAATGTTGGACTCCACTACCTATAGAGCGTTATCGATAGTTAAGGCGAAGAATTATGCAAATGAGTTAGGTATCACATTATTGGAATCCAATCAGTTATTAGGTCTGCATTCGAAGGTGGCGTAATTATCGAATTGGGTAGAATTAGGACTGCAATAGTGGTTTCAGAGTTTAATAGGGAAATTACCTCCCGGATGCTCGGTTTTGCAATAAACCAAACAGAAAAAGATGACGCAGAACTCAAGTATGTATGCTATGTACCTGGTTCTTTTGATATGCCGCTGATGATTGAAGAAGTTTTGAAGAGGAATGACGTAGATGCTGCGATTACTATAGGCGCGATAATCAGAGGTGAAACACGGCATGACAGTATTGTTGCAGAAAACACCGCAAGATTGATCGCAGATTTGTCGCTTAAATACGGCAAACCCGTATCGCTCGGAATTTCTGGCCCGGACATGACGATAGAGCAAGCCAGAGCTAGAATTGAGATTGTGCCAACTCGTGCAGTAGATGCCGCCATTAGTATGGCTAAGAGAATCAAGAAGTTAAGAAGAGAAAGATCGTCTAATACAAAGAAGACAGTGACCATAGAAGATTGACAATACAAATTACAATAATTAGGATCGAGGGATATGGACCTTGGACTCTTACACTTGGTAGTGATAGAGAGGCAAGGCTACAGATGTTACAATCAAGGATTTATTATGATGTACAGCGACTATTTTCAGAAAGAGAATGTTTAGTCTATTCAAATAGATTCGATGAATATATTGCTATATCCAATGGCCTTTCGGTCTCAGATCACATAGCTATACACAATCAGCTCGCAGGTCTGTATCCAGATTTTAAACTATCAATGACAATTGGAAAAGGGGATACCCCGTTTGAAGCAAATGTCAATGCTCACAAATCTAGGCAATCAAAAGAAGCTCTTACTCCAGCTGCTTCTATTTTCGGTCCACCCTTATTGGCCTCATCCAACCATTCGTCTCCTGAATTTTCAAATTCGAAATCATTGCCGAGTGCTTCAGATTTAGCGGGGTTGAATGGAGATTTTGCTCAGATAATGCACATAGACGTGAACGATTCAAGGAAAATAAGTTTGAATCTAACTCCATATGAAGTTACAAGATTAATGGTAAAAGTGTACTCGCTACTGTCAGATGAGTTTCTTAAAAAAAGTTGTATGACATTTTATGTAGGTGGGGATAACTTCATGGTAATCTCAAACGATATGACAAAAGAAGACGCCGAGACAATTATTGGTAGAGTTGGAGAATCTGTGGGAATTAAGCTAAATTGTGGAATTGGTGTTGGAAAGACTGGTAGAAAAGCGGCTAAAAATGCAACCAAGGCACTTGACACAATAAGAGTCCTGAGGGAGAAAGGGAAGATGGAGGCTGTATATAAAATACAATGATTAGACTAATAAAAAATGCTAGTCTTATGCTTGGCAGAGATTTAACATACGTTGAGTCGGGATTTATTGAAATAGGGAAGAATGGAGAAATAACCAGGACAGGAGCTGGAAATTACAGTAATAAAGTTCTTAATGACAAAATTGGTAGCAATAATCAAGACGATCTTACTGTATTTGATTCTGAAGGACTTCTCGTGATTCCTGGTTTTATTAATGCTCATACACACATAGGCGATTCGCTTGGAAAGGATATGTTGGTTGATTCAGGAAGAATAAACGCAAGAATTCATCCTGTTTATGGTGCCAAGAGGGCTATCTTACGTAATAGCAGTCCAGATCACCTGAAAATGGTTATGAGGGCATCGATTATATCCATGATGAAAAAGGGCATTGTGGCCTTTGCAGATTTTAGGGAGGGCGGTCCCGAAGGAATAAGCTTGCTGAAGCAAGCAATATCTGCACTACCAATCAAGTGTATAGTGCTTGGAAGGATCGAATATTACTTTGACCTGATAACGAATTTGAAAATTGCAAGAGGGAAAAGATTAGTTAAGGTAACATCTGCTAGAGATAATTTCAAAATTTCATCTAAGAAGAATCGGAAACAGAAACGTGAAATTCAGAAAAAAAAAGATCTTGGCCTTCCCCCAAATGCTTTACAGCAGGCAGCTAACGTTCTAAAGATTGCCAATGGACTAGGAATAAGCGGTGCAAATGAAAATACAGACACCGCTCTCCATCAATATAAACAGCTGCTAGATAGCGTGAATGAGAAGTCAAGAAAAAGAAAATTCACGCATAGAAATAGAAAGTTACTCTTGGCTATTCATGCAGCTGAGTCAAAAGAATCTGTTAAATTTTCAAATTCCATAACAGGTGAGACAGAGGTAGCTAGAATAATGAGGTATCTTAATCCAGATCTAGTTATTCATATGACCAATGCCACTGATGCTGATATTTCATTGGTTGCAAAGAGCGGAACTGGCGTTGTGATATGTCCTAGAGCAAACGGAATACTTGGATCGGGAATCCCAAAAGTCGCACGTATGTTAGAAAGAGGATGTACTATAGCTATAGGAACAGACAATGTCATGTTAAATTCTCCAGATATGTTTAGGGAAATGGACTACAT
>JAATVT010000183.1 GCA_014523685.1 Nitrososphaerales archaeon TH5893 | reverse complement strand
GGCAATATGGTGCAAACTGAGCCCAGCATCCCCAACGCTCCAGCGTATATGAACGGAATATTTTGCTTTATGCATGCATCATTTAATGCATACCTTGCCTCAATACTGTCGAGAGCATCAATAACGATATCACTTCCTTTAACCAGGTCTTCTGCAGTATAGATGGTAACAGATGTAGGAACTGCCTCAATTTCAACTTGAGGATTTATCTTCCTCAGCCTTTCCAAGGCAGCTTCAACCTTTACCTTGCCAATGTCTTCGTCGGTATACAGGTGTTGCCTGTGCAGATTAGAGATCTCTATCACATCCCTATCGACTATTTTTAGCTTGCCTATGCCCATTGCGGTCAATTGAGTTATTACAGGATTTCCAATCCCACCCGCCCCTATGACTGAGACATGTGCATTGCGAAGCTTTGCCATTCCTGCAAATCCGATTTCCTCGAGCATTATCTGCCTAGAATAACGCTGCATATCTTCACGGGATATTTCCGCTCCTCCGGCAACAGCCGGCAAAATATGTATAGAGTCACCATCGGCCAATGACCTAGTCATGCCATTACCACCGAATCGCGTATTTTTGCCATTCACATAAATGTTGATAAGAGGACGGGGTTTCCCACGGAGATCAAATATCCTGCGCCTAAAATCCTCACCCATTTGATCGGAAACTTTGGAAAAAGCATCCTGTAGAGACACTGCTTCTAATAAGATCTTTTTCTCTCCAGCGCCTTTATTGAGAACTGAGGGAACGACAAACTCGATCTTGGCCATTTTTATCTTCTTGTTCTTTTCGAATATATATTATAATGTATTTGAGAGCATATAACTTATCTAATCATTGCTAAAACCGTTTGTGCATCTGGCTTTACACTCTTAAGTTTGGGTAGTGCACTGGAGATTGCTTCTGCAGCCTTTAGTCCATTCCCTGTAATGTAGCACACTATTCTTTCATCTTTATCGATTTTACCTCTTTCAACTAATTTCTTAAGAACTGCTATGGCCACACCCCCGGCAGGTTCGGTGAATATGCCTTCTGTCCTTGCTAGCATAAGAATTCCCTCTACAATTTCTTCATCTGTAACTTCCTCCGCAATTCCATTGTATTGGCTAAGTCTTTTCAACACATACAGTCCATCGCCTGGATCACCTATAGCTAGGCTTTTTGCAATTGTGTTCGGACTTTCCACTGGAGTAATCTCATCACTCTTTTTCTTAAAAGCATCAACTATAGGAGCACATCCATGAGGTTGTGCGGCAGTAATCTTGAAATCTCTTTCCTTGTCAACTAAACCAAGCAATTGTAATTCCTCAAACCCTTTGCAAATTGCGTTTAGCATTGCCCCGCTCCCAACAGGAATAACCAAATTATCTGGGATCTCCCAATCTAGTTGCTCAGCTACTTCATATGCAAGAGTTTTTGAACCTTCCACATAGTATGGTCTCATATTGATATTTACCACACCTATGCCTTTTGAATCCCCGATAATAGAAGCAACTCTGTTGGCATCGTCATAGGTGCCATCAACTGCCACAAATTCCGCACCATAAGATAACGCCTGTGCAATCTTAACATGCCCTATGTCTGAGGGAGCAAAAATATAACATGGCAATTCTGCAACTGCCGCGTGAGCTGCGGTCGCAGAGGCTAGATTTCCAGTAGAAGCACAGCCTACTGCTTTTAATTTAGTCTCTTTGGCTCTTGAGACAGCTATTCCTGCAGGCCTATCCTTGAATGAGAATGTTGGATTTACAGAGTCATTCTTTATAAACAGATTCTTAAGCCCTCCTATTTCCTTAGCAAGTCTGTCTGCCTTTTGTAAGGGAGTAAGACCAGCATGCAAATTAACAATGTTATTTTTATTCGCAATGGGCAACATTTCAAAATACCGCCAATAGCTCTTCTCCTTTCGTGAAGAAAAGGTATCTCTATTTATATCAGAATGAAATTTATATTGGACGTCTAGTGGGCCAAAACATTCTTCACATACATATCTGAACTGAGGTTCATATTCTTTACCACATTCTCTACATTTTAACGCTCGTACATCGCCCATATCTAAATTCCTTTACCCGTATTAGATAAGTTTCTCTAGATAAATGTTAGTATTACTATATTTTTGGAGCCAAAATATTTGTATTAATTAACTTTGAATTTACGATTACCTTGAATATGAAAGATAGCCTGTCAATAATTTGAGCTTTTCTGATGACTCTTCAAATATTTTGTAGAATGTTATGGAAACACGAGCGACGACCCGTATGACATGCTGGATTTTCTGACTCTACTTGATACAACAATGCATCCATGTCACAATCTAAAAGTATTTCTTTGACATGTTGAACATTACCAGATTCTTCGCCTTTCACCCATAACTTATTGCGAGAGGTACTCCAGAAACAGGCATTTCCTGTCCTGATAGTATATCTTAGCGCCTCCTCGTTGGCATATGCAAGCATTAGTATATCCTTTGTTTCCCTGTCTTGGACTACAACGGGTAGCAAGCCCTTTCGCTTGGCAAAGTCAATATCAAATATGGATTTAACTATCATCGATTTTTTTACCCTTGATAATTGAGACAAGATATCTAATTAAGCATTCGATTTTAACGTGCCATTCCATTGAGAATGATTAAGGATACTGGCCAATGTGTCTGTATTTCAGTAAGTTTTAGAAACCGGGACATCCAATTCAGTCGTGTTGAGATTCGTGCATTGTTATTTTCGCTTCCTAAGGAGTATGCTCTCTCCTTCTACCTTTACCTCGTATGTTGGCTCTGAGCTCCTTGCGGGGGGCTTTGTTGGTTCACCGGTTCTGACATCAAATTTCGAGCCATGCCAAGGGCATTCAACTTCGTAGCCTTCCACTGTTCCCTGATCAAGCGGACCTCCGACATGTGTACAGATGTTACCAATACCATAGTATTTCCCGTC
>JAATVT010000182.1 GCA_014523685.1 Nitrososphaerales archaeon TH5893 | reverse complement strand
ATATATCATTACAGATGAATGATACAATGAGAGTTTTAGCCGTTTTCTCAGCCATAGTGCTGCCATTGACATTTATTTCTGGTATTTATGGAATGAATGGGTTGGATTTACATAACATTAGCAGTGTACCGTTAGGTTTTGCAATAGTTATACTTACCATGCTTATAGCAGTCGGGATTCTGTTTCTATTTTTTAAGAAAAAGCAATGGATACTCACAAAACGAGATGACGATGAACTATTAACTAATAAAGAGCTGCATAAACAGAAAAGCTAAAAAATAGAGGATTTGACAAAACCTTGACAAATCCAATTTTGGCTTAAAAAGATAAAGAAAAAATTGGTTCCTTAATACTTATGATGGTCTATGAACGCTATGAGAAGGACAACCATTTCCTTCTACTTGTAAGGTAGATTCAGCAAAAAATCAAATAATAGCCGCAGATGAGCCCTACACTCAACCCGTTACCTTCTTTCATTTCTCTCCATAGTAGGAATCAGCGATTCCTCCTGCAGCATATGTATATCCAAAAAAACTAATAACAAAAAATTTAGTTAAAAAAGTAAAAGTAAAAGCAGAAGATTTTTAGCTATCATCGCAAAGGTTAAAATATCTATAAAGTTATCAAAAATGAGAAACAAATGGGAATATCATTTACAACAGATGTAAAAAAAATGCGAGACGATGGCAGCTTTAAAACGGTGACCTTTCAAGCAAGTCGTAATCACCAGCCCTTAGAGTTAGTATTCAGTGAGCCTAATTCTAATATTATAGATAGTGAAGATTGGCAGGTAGGAGATCAAGTGATAGTCAAGATTGAACGCGTTCCAAAATAACAGTACAACGAGATGACAAATAAAGACATCATTTAGAAATATAACGATAAAAGACTAGAAATAAATACAAATCTTATATAATATAAGGGAATTATTATCAATTCCTTGTATAATTTCTTAATGGATCTAATAGATTTACTTTCCATTAAGAATAATTACATAATCTTTATCTTCATATAACAGACTAAGTAATTATAAATCTCTATTCACATCATTATTGTATAGATCATGAAATGAAATTGGTTGGAGCGGACCTTTCAACAACACAGTTTAAAGAAGTTGCAAATAAAATGGAAAACGAATCTGCACAAGTGATTCTGAAATGGGCATTAGATGCTTATGCACCAAGAATCGCTTTAGCATCAAGCTTTGGTGCTGAAGACATAGTCCTCATCGATATGATGACAAAAATCGATATTGAAAAAACTAAAGTTTTTACCTTAGATACAGGTCGACTCAATCAAGAAACTTATAACGTAATAGATGAAATCCGTAAAAAATATAATATTCAGATAGAGTCATATTTTCCTGCTCAGGCAGAAGTTGAAGAAATGGTACGAATAAAGGGAATGAATTTAATGTACGATAGTGTTGAAAACAGAAAACTTTGTTGCGAAATAAGGAAAGTACATACTCTTAATAGAGCATTAAGTAAACTTGATGGCTGGATCACTGGTCTAAGAAAGGAACAGGCAATAACAAGAGCTAGTATTAAAAAGATTGAAGTCGATTCTGCGCATGGTAATATTCTTAAACTAAACCCGTTAGCAGATTGGACCAACGAAATGGTTTGGGATTATGTTCATAAAAATAATATCCCATATAATAAGTTGCACGATATGGGTTATCCTAGTATAGGTTGCGAACCGTGCACTAGAGCAATTCAACCTGGTGAGGATCCTAGAGCAGGAAGATGGTGGTGGGAAAGTGATACTAGTTACAAAGAATGCGGATTACATTGGGATCCTATAAAACATTCCAAGAGTAGGTAGCATAAGTGAATAATAGCATAGCAGATACCAGTATTCGAACTAATAATATTGAGAATAAAGGTAATAGTATACCACGACCACATGGAGGCAAGCTCATAAATAAATTTACTACTAGGAAGAATACGGATGGATTATTTTCTATAGAAGTAACAATTGATCTTCGAAATGATATTGAAAATATTGCTGATGGAACATTTAGTCCATTGGAAGGTTTTATGGGTCAAGATGACTTTGAGAGTGTTGTAAAATCAGGACATTTAAAAAATGGTCTAGCATGGACTATTCCAATAATATTAGATGTTAATGAAAGGACTGCAGCAGAGATTAAAGACGCTGGAAAAGTCATACTAAAAAATAATGGTGATCATTTTGCAGTTCTTAACGTTGAAGAAATTTATTCATTCGATAAGATTGGTGTGTCTAGAGCTGTCTATCAGACAAATGATGTAAGACATCCTGGGGTGACAAGAACCTTAGAAATGAAAGACAAACTTATTGGAGGTGAGATTGAAGTTATTGGAAAGGAATCTGCTTCAGCATTAAGAAGGTATAAAATGAGTCCTTCTGAAACTAGAAAAGAGATTCTAAGAAGGGGATGGAAAACTGTAGTAGGATTCCAAACCAGAAATGTTCCACATATTGCTCATGAAATGTTACAAAAGGCTGCACTGAATATTTATGATGGATTATTCCTAAATCCCATTATTGGTAAGAAAAAACCAGGAGATTTTAAGGATGAAGTCATTATAGAGACATATAGAACACTCTTGGAAAAATACTATCCTAAGAATAGAGCTATGCTTGTAACACTTCATACGGTAATGAGATATGCTGGACCTAGAGAGGCAATCCACCATGCAATTATGAGAAAGAATTTTGGATGTTCCCATATTATAATTGGAAGAGATCATGCAGGAGTTGGAAATTATTATCAGCCTTTTGCAGCACAGGAAATCTTTAAACATTATCCCGATCTTGAAATTCAACCGTTATTCTTTCCAGCATTTTATTACTGCAAGAAATGTATTAGTTATGCTAATGAAAGAAATTGTCCACACGGATTAGAATTTAGAGAAGAATTAAGTGGTACAAAGATGAGAGAGCTAATTAATCGTGCTGAAATACCTGCAGAACACTTAATGAGACCGGAAATATCAAAACTAATTGTGTCTTATAAGGATCCATTTGTACCTGGTTAATCAAAATTATTTTTTAGTATGGTTTGGTTTAACATAGCTTGACAATCGATTCAATAACTATAATCTAATTTTAAAAAAATGATTTAATTTGCGTAATTATTTACAATTCATAGAACATGATTCAGCTATTGTCATTTCACTTCAGAATGAGATAGAGACAGAAGTCTATTTCGATATCTCCGATGACTAAGGATACTTCTAACCATCTACTTCCGCTCTGACTTAAATATCCATACCAGCGCCAGTAATTAGACTGATGATGTAAACAGCATTATTGGAGATATATCTACAATTTTTGTATTTGATTTGATTACAATAAAAAAAGATTTAGACACAATAACTTCAATCTTACATCAAACTTTTGAATTGCCGCCATTTAAGAGGGATTATGATTCTGCATTTGGAAAGATAGCTGATATCCTAAAAAGATATGGAATAGTTGAAAGTGCACGCAATTTACGGTTTCGCTTTATTTTGTGTATGCAAGAGTTTTTTGATTCAATTCCTGAAGAACAATGGAAAACAAAAGATCCTACTTTTATTAAAGAGTCAGAAGAGTTTTCAACTAATAAATTCAGAGAATGGATAATAGAACAGATTACATAATCAGAAATCTCCAATTCATGATTCCTTTAGTCAGACATCAGCTTATCATCTACAATACAATAGAACTTACCATAATATGCCTGATCTTCTTCCAGTTAATATTATTCATATCATAAAATCTTTTGATGTGACCAAGAATGAATGTATATTTGTAGGTAAGAGACTTCCTTACAGTAAATAAGAAAGTCCATAATATTTTTTGTATGACTTTTACGTCCTTGGTGATTAAGTCCTCGTAATCTGTAACACGAAGATTACTCCATTAAGTAACGCACACACTCTTAAGATAATCTTCCTTCGTGACTTCATCTCTGAGAGTAAATAAAGTTATCATAAGATTAACTCTCTATAGTAATTTGTTTAGACACTAATTATGAATATACATTGTGATATTTAATCTAAGGTCATCCAAAGATCGATATTAGTTAATATTACTAGTCTGATGTCTATATAGTATGAAACGTTACTTGCTTTCAGTGTTACTCATTATTATTATATTTACTCCTTTATTATCTTCTGGTCAAAACCAGCAACAACAACTAAATCTCCCACAAGATAAATATCAAATAATCAAAACAAAAAATAGCGAACAATT
>JAATVT010000026.1 GCA_014523685.1 Nitrososphaerales archaeon TH5893 | reverse complement strand
TTAGCAGTGGTGCAACAAATGGTTGATTCCTTTGAAATAACTGAGTAGTAATGTTAAAAGTCTGCTGAACTTGTCTATTTTACATTCAGATCTAGCATTATTGAATATGTAACAGTGCCATATCGTGCTCCAAGAGTTAGCATGTAATTTCCAGGTTCTAGGTCCTTGTCAGGAGTTAATTTAGGTGTAACTATCTGGGGTTCTGTGCTTCCTTCAGGAAAGTAAAACTTTTCTTTGCTAAATTGACCTGTTAGATTCCATAGTTTGCCTGTGTAAGACATTGTTCCTGCTACTGTCATTTGAACAGATTCTTCTGTCATTCCTGCATCTAAATTGCTCCTATTCGGATAAACAAAAATCTTGATTGATTTTCCGTTGCGATCTATTTCCTTATCTAACTTTATTGAAGAAATATTTGCCGAAATCCATAGTGGCAAGTTTTTTGCTCTTTCCGAATCCAAAAAGCCTATCTTATTTTCGATTGATTCTTTAATACGCGATATGAGGTCAGGGTGGTTGAGATTGGGTGGGCATTAATTTATATGATATTTGCATCCAAGAAATACAAAACAGATTAATATATATTCACTAGATAGATTCTATTATAATACAGCTTAAAGACAACAACACATGGTGGGATAAATTACTTACATTGACCAAGAATGTTGATTCGTACAAGGCATTGGCATTACTAATATCCTGCTCATTAATAACTTCGTACCTGTTTACTATATCCATCCAGATCAGTATTCCTACAGCACAGGCCCATTTGGAACATTTGCCGCATTATAATTCTGGTGGAAATAGATTCGGATATGGAAACTACATGTCTTTTCTGGCACTAGAACCAGAATATGGAACAGTTGACTATCCTACTCAGATTACCTTTAGCATACAAGACTTTGATAATAATGACGTATATAATGTATCAACGATGGTTGAAATATACGAGTCAATTAGTGGAAAACGGATCCATGTATTTCCGTGGACGTTCAGAGATGTAGGAGATTTTCATCTTTATTATCAATTTCCAAAGAAAGGGAGTTACCAGATAGTCCTCAGCATTAGCAATGCAAACAACAATACTGAGGGTGAATTGTCGTCATATCTTTCTTCTTCTAGCGTCAATCCGCCTAGGTCGATATTAGGTGATGTTTCAGGATGTAGTTGCACAAGAACAATATTTAATGTATCAATATCAAGCAGCTTCGGTGATATCCGAAATATACTGTATTTCATTTCCATCATATCTCCAATAACTCTTTTGGGTATAGTTTTAACAAAGAATTATCTAAGAAAACGTAATGAATTGAACAGGGTTGAAAAATTAAGAGCCGAAGAACAAAGAACTAATCATACTGCAACTGATCAATTGGGTGTTTCTAATGAAAGTAACAATAAAGCTAATACAATTTCCATCAATACCAAGCAGAATATTAAATACTGTATTACACTGTTGGCTTTAGCAGGAGGTCTCGTGCATCTAATAGTCTTTCCTGAACACGGTTCTATTCATGTATATTATACTATTTTTCTTCTGTCAGCAGCAGGGGCACAAATTGCATATGGCATCTTGTATTTTCTGATTATGTTATCAAAGCCGTTCTATGAAATTTCTGACGAGCAGCAGCAAGTTAGAAAATCAACATATAGGAACACGATGGCAGTAAACCTCTTTGGATTTATAGGAACAGCAGTTTTAGTTGGACTGTATACTTATTCCGTTATCTATCCCCCACCATTGTCGCCAATTAATAAACCAGAAGCAATAGAATTTGTAGGAATTTTCGCAAAATCATTAGAAGTAGCATTGTTAGTTGGTATTGTCTTTATTATAAAATGGGACAAAAGTACATATCAGCATATGACGATGAAAATTAAATATTAATCTATTTGTATGAAATTGAATCGAATTCGTTATAATTTTTTAGATATCTATCCATTCCTAATTCAAAAGATCGATCCTTGTAGATTCACAATACACTCTGTATGTGACCGAGGCAGGGTTATTCATTAACTATGATAACCTTTAGGTAAGTGGATCTTCTGTCTAAGTAAAGATTGTATCTTGTACCTTAATCATCGCAATCTACAGCCGCGATTTCTGTTTACTGCATTGCTTGCCATTTATGGGAACAATTTTTTTCTCATACTCAAACTTTTCAGGAATGTGGAAAGGGTTGAATTTCTCTTACACTAAGATCTTTGAATTCCCATACTAGATTATCTGATCTAAACGTAACTATTGGGCCTCCATTTGTTAAAATATAATCCTTAGGTTTATTACAACTCGTACTATAGAACTTTTCATCCGAGCTTTTTGCAGACCATCCACCATTATCGGTAAGATTTGTCACTTGCACCCAATAATTCGTATCCTTGTTATCTATATACGATTCCATTTTTACCGCGCTATTATTGTTGGTGTTATACATAACCACTTTCCATCCAATCCATCTACCAATAATAGGATCAACTACAACTTTGGCTTTATCTCGCCCGTCAGTATAACCTTCTCTAAACAATATTTCTTTTTTCCATTCTACAGTACCATCGGTATGTATCCCACCAATAAGGCCGGTACCTTCACATGGAGATTTGTTACTATGTATTCCGCTTCTTGCAAACCAAGCTAAATCGTTTTCTTTGCTTGGGTCGATAACTGATAGTATTCTTGCGTAACCTGTGATTTCTACATTTTTCCACTCTGAAAGTCCTGGCGGGGTATCTACATTCATTCTAACCTCTGAACTGTTAATCAGCCATGATCCATCGCTCTCTTTAGTGATATTCTTGTCGGAAGTTATATAGAAGATGCCATCAGATCTAGGATCCTCTGAGTTCAGAAACCATTCTCTTCCATCTGGTCTTGTTGGATAAATTTCTTTTATGCCAAATATATCCTCTCCCTTTGAACTATTGTTAGAAGGAATGGCAGCGGCTGATGATATCATGTTATTATTATACAGAATGAAAAGAATCAAAATCGTACAGATTACTAAACTGATATTCTTTTCAGATGCCATCGTAATCATCCTAGTTCCCCGTGATTATATTGTTGTTTTAAGTAAACTTTCTGAACTAATGTTATCTCAAATTATCTCATAGAAATTATTCTGTTATGCATCCGATATTGAATGGTGTCTAGTTCGAGGCGTAAAAGCAACTGGATGATTGTAGTAAAGTGCCAAAACCTATAGAGGAAGCACGAAATCAAGATGATAATGATACTGAGATACCTGAATTAGGGGCAGAGTTAGGATACGGTTGACTTATTGTCTTTCCTTGCAGTACTTTATTCCACGCTCGGTGAGACCCATCATATCGTTATCATCAATATCAAAATACTTACTATCATCTCTGTACTCTTCTATGACCTCTTCTACAATTTCTCTATCTGTAAATCCTGAAAAACCTGATTGCCATACATCCATAAAAATCCACCGCAGGTCCCCCCCATTTTTCTCAAAATTTTGATGTCTTTTGCACAGTTCGTCCATTAAATTATCTCTGAGAGTGTTTTTGTCTTTTTCTGGATCATCTATGCTGACAGGGTCTGACATTTCTCTTATTCAATAATTATTGAGGGAGATCATTTAAAGGTACTTCTAAATGGTTTATCAAATTTAACAAATTCCATAATGATTTATGTCATGAAGTGACATGTATGTCGCTAGTGTTAACGTCATTGATATAGTACAATCTGAATATTCCCTTTATGGTCATAATAACGTGCAAGAAATGCGGAGAACTATGTT
>JAATVT010000181.1 GCA_014523685.1 Nitrososphaerales archaeon TH5893 | reverse complement strand
GAGTGGGGAGCAGTTGTCAGGGAAGGATGCAAAATTATGAATCAGAATCATTGGTTCCCTGCATTGACACTCATAATAGGATGGCCTGATGAGACTCCGGACGAAACACAATATACAATTGATCTAATAGATGACTTTAAAGAAACGAAAATGAGAGGTTTAATAGCGCCCCTATTGTATCAGGATTTTTCCGAAAGGAATTCTATGCATTTTGGCAATCTAAATGAAGCACAATTTACCCTTTTTTGGAGATGCTGGGAACACAATATTTGGGTAATAAATGACATTATCCCGATAATAATTAGGAACAAATCCTATGGTCCAGTTATGAAATTGTTTATGGCAGGATTGATAAGGGCTGGCACCTGGGCAATTATTAGATATTTCAGGGGATTGTCAAAGGATTTATTTAACGGGCGGCTTCCAGAGGATATTGTGGACCACTATTCTACAAGAAGGTCGGTAACCGCATCTTTGCCTCCGAAGCTTTAGTATTGACAAGATTAGAATCTACACAGTATACAAAGTATATATATCTGAAGTATATGGTCCAGCATGAATTATTGATTTAATATCTAATGCGCAGAATGTTTCTCTAAAGTTTCAATGGCTCCATCAGCAATTGTAGCGTTTTTGGGTGTCAACACAATAAAATAATTCTTATCTGCCCGTTCGACCAATGTTACGCTTTTGTATTTCTTTGTGGAGATATCGAATTCAACCATTCCTGGATCAATGTGCCCTCTTGTATACACCATCATTAACACTTCACCTGACAACGGAGTTAGGGGAATAATAGAAAATATGTAGCCTTTATACGAACTTACAGGTAGTACCTGTTTCATATAAGGCGCTACAGATACCAAATAGAGAAAAACATCTTCTATGGTTGAGAATTCTTCAAATTCAAACTTCATAGCTTAGCTTGACAAGGTAGACGATATATAAGGATTTAAATGCACTGGTAAGACAACTAAAAATTACAACTAGCCATACGATTCGAATTTAATATCGAAACTACCGTCTGTCCTCTTATTACGTTCAGTTACAAAACCTTTTGGAACCAAATAATCTAAGGCCCCATCCACAGTACCCTGCCATCCGCATACATAAAAAGAAGTATTTTCTGGGGTTATTTTCTCCTTAACCAATTCCTCAAGAGGCGACTGATCTGTTCCAGGTTTTGGCCTCAAAAAGGACTCAACTCTCCCTTTCTGACCGCTCCATGTCCTATTGAACCATTCCTGAGGTCGGCTGATACTAGCTCTATATCTGAAGTTCCATTTGTCTCGCCCCATATCCTCGCTTTCCTCTTCAAGCTGTGTTAATAATTCACGGTAACTCAGTTCGTCAACATAACTTGCTCCGTGCAAGACAACTATTTCTCTCTTGCTTCCTATTGATTTGAGGTGCAATGAATACGAAATAAAAGGAGCCAAACCTGTGCCTCCTCCTATAAGGACCATTCTCCTATTGTCAGGAGACCCATCATGCATTTTTTCATTTATCGTAAAGATCCCAGTCGGCTTTACCCATGCTGCATCTTCCCCTTCTCTTCTATTGAACAATTCAGTTGTAAGTCGTCCTGGTAGGGGTTTGCGTACCCATCTTACTATTAATTCAAAATACTTTTTCTGCTCTGGCGGAGAAGCAATTGAATAGGCCCTCCTCACTATCTTTCCTTCATTAGGATTATGGAGGCCTATTGTCACAAACTGACCAGCCTTAAAATCTGGGACTGGATCATCAACTGGGGTTATCTTGTAAATGGCAAGATCTTCCTTAAGTATTCTAGTATAAGAGATGACTCCTCTGTTGTCAACCACCATATATGGTTTTGAAATTCTGCCCAAGCTAAATAAATATATTGATTACAAACAAGATTTTGGCAAGCAAGGACACAGGTAAGAAATTTATTCAATCGATTTCAAAGTTATCTCTCATATGAGGGATGATTCAGCAAGAATTGATCACATGTCAGGCTTTTCTAATGACATAGATGAGCTTACCAAAGAAATAAACGAAAATACCACCGAAGACAGGAGAATTGTGAGAATATTTGACGAAGCAATGAATAAATTTGCATCTGATAGATCATTAGATGCGTGCCTTGATGCCCTAAACGCCTCGATTCAGATGGCAAACGTACGGCGTAAATTGCATCTATCTTACAAGCATTATTCAGAATTACTAGAAACCGAGGTCATCAGACTGACTGGACAACAGCGATTTAGCCGACCTGAATAAATCCGTTAAGAGATTCGTACTAGTTCGCATGATCGAGATCCCAGTGGGGATCACTTCATTGTAACTCGGTTTCTTATCCTCCCCAATTTCTCTATAGTAATTTCCACTATGTCTCCGTGCTTCAGGTACCTGGGTTCAGGCATGGACATTGCAACACCAGCTGGCGTTCCCGTAGAGATTATGTCGCCTGCCTCTATTGTCATCATGTTACTCAAATTGGAAATTATTCTTTTTATCGGAATTACCATATTGAGACTAGAAGAATTCTGTCTTATCTCGTCATTCACCCTGGTAACGATTGTCAAGTTTTGAGGATCTTCTATTTCATCTCTTGTGGTTATCCATGGACCACAGGGAGCGAACGTGTCCATACCTTTACCTCTTGTGAATTGTTTATCTTTAAACTGAATATCCCTTGCCGAAACATCGTGCATTATCATATAACCAAAGACGGAATCTAGGGCTTCATCTTCTGACACTTCTTTCGTCTTTTTTCCTATGACAACGGCGATTTCAGCTTCGTAATCCAATCTCCTTACAAATGTGGGACATATTATATCGCTATAGGGAGAGTTCAAAGCAGTTCGGGGCTTGATGAAGATAACAGGTTCGTCCGAAGGCATTAGGCCAGCGTCTTTTGCGTGGTCATAATAATTGAATGCCAAACATATTATTGTTGGTGGATTTGGGAGAGGCGCGAGAAGTTCTAAAGCATCAAGTCGCATACTATAGTGGAGCTGACTTTGATAATCGATAACTTCCTTGATCCATTCATTGAACATGAAATCCTTAACTGAAAGAGGTAGCGGTATCCCGGTTTGTTCTTGGATTTCTGACCTTGTGACTAATTTGCTTCCGTCAGGAGATAGTAACGCGTATGTTTCTCCCTCTGCATTATCCCTAATCCTAGCAATCTTCATGTAGGTCAATACCTATTTATGGGTGAAAATAGCCGAGTTGGCTCCTTCGATCCTACAAAAGCCCATCCTTACAAACTGAACTTTTGAATCTGGTTTTAGATGGGTCACATATGACTCTGCCAGGCCCTTCCAAACTTCAAGACTGTTAACATTATAAATGTCCCCAAGGTAAAGCTCTTTTGGAACAAGTATTTCAAACTGACGGTCATCATTCTTGGCGACCCACTGGATCTTGGGAATATCTGGTCTGATATTATCGCCAGACCACGAGGCTAATATGGTTAGTTTTGTGCCCTCTGTCTTAATTTCGACGATACGTATGTTATACATCTCTATTAGTCTTACCTCGTTACCTGCTCGGAGTCTAATCGCGTCCTCTTTGGAAATGTAGATAGAATCACTGACCTTAATTCTTCTAGTTCCGAGATCAATGTTAGGGTGGTTCTTCAACCTAATCTCTCGAGCTGAACTGTTTTGTATCATAATTTCCACCGGATCTTTAACAAAAAATAGTCTGATACTTTCCGGTTCAATTAGCTTTCTATTGAATGCTTCCAGGGATTCAAAGGGGGGTTTTGTTTCAGCCAGGGTCATACCCAAGGAGAGAACAAATCTCCTAATGGCACCCGGAATAAAGCCCCTTCTTTTCATTGCTGCCAGTGTTGGAAGCCTGGGATCATCCCATGATTTTATGATGTCATTCTCAATCAATGGTTTTATCTTCCTTTTTGAAACTGGGAGTCCATTGAATTCCAGCCTTGAAAATTCTATCATGTTCGGCTTACGCAATCCGAGCCTTTCCAGGATTGCAAAATACAATGCATTTCTCAATTCATATTCCTTCGTTCTAAATGCATGTGAAACACCATCAAGGCTATCCTCTATGGGTGCAGCGAAGTCGTAAGTAGGCCAAATGCGATATTTATCTCCTAGTTTTGGATGATGTCCATTGATAATTCTAAACAAAGTTGGGTCCCTCATTGCAGTATTTTGGTCAGCCATCGAACCCTTGAATCTAATTATGGCCTCATTTTGATTAAATCTTCCATCAAAGAAGTTATCTATATTACGCGTGTCCGAAGTCGGTCGTTTTCGGCAGTCACACTCGATTCCTTTCGATCTAAGATCGTGTATCTTTTGTTGGTTACAGGTACACACATAGGCGTCGCCGTTTAGGACAAGTTTTCTTCCATAGTCATATAATAGCTCAATATCATCAGATGTATTTTTTATGATATCAGGACGAATGTTGAGCCATTCTAGGGCTAGAGTAAATGCTTCGTAGTATTCTAGTTTTTCATTTAATGGATTAGTGTCGTCGAATCGTAGAATGAACCGCCCGTCATACATTCGGGCATAGTATTCGTCAATTATAGCGGCTTTGGCATGACCGATATGGGGGTATCCGCTGGGCTCCGGCGGGAATCTTGTAATCACCTTTCCTCTAGTTGCATTTTCCAATTTAGGAAGCGGTATTGAGCTGGCAACATGAGACTTCTCTGTTAATCCAGTATGTTGAGAACTGCCAGCACTCCCTAACTGCTCAAGCAATAATTTCTGGACATCTTGTGGTAGAGCATTTATTTCCAGTACGACTTCTTTTATAGCCGGAACAATACTTTTGAGGTTAGATCTAAACTCAGTACTTGAAGCAGCAATCTTACCAATAACTGCGTCCTCTTTCGCCTTGCCATCATGTTCGAGCGCATTTTGCAGTGTCGCAGCCTTGATAGAATCGCGTAATCGTTGGTTTAGGAGCAAGCAGTATTACAATCTCCGTTGAATAATGAAATCGGCAGATGTCTGAAGTGCATTTTTCTGATTCGAATCCGGATACGCTTCCAATGACTCCAAAGCCTGACGTACATAAGACTCTGCTAAGCTTCGTATTTCCCCTTCTATCCCAAGGTTTGATATGATCCTAGTGGCTTCCCTCAATTCCACGTCCGTTGTTCTCCGCGAGCCAAAAAGCTTCAGGAGTTTATTTCTTTCATTCAATTCAGCTTTTTCTAGCACCAGGACCATTGGAAATGTTTTTTTTCCTTCCCTTATGTCATTACCTACAGCTTTTCCGGTTATTTGTGGATCTCCCACGATACCAATAAGGTCATCTATTAGTTGAAACGCTATTCCGATGTTCTTTCCAAAAACTGATAGTCTATCAAGATCCTCAATCTTTCGATTATCAGCCGACAAAACTCCTAACGAACATGATAGTTCAAAAAGTGAGGCAGTTTTTTTTTCGATCATGTGAATATAGTCAGTTTGAGAATATGATTGACTAGCGTTAGAAGCCATCTGCATATCTATCGCCTGTCCTTCACAGACATTGATACATGCTGTTGATAACCTGCTGACCATTTCCGATATCGACTTTTCAGTGATCCCTTCCCTTAATCCTCCTACAGCCATCATTTGAAATGCCTTTGAGAACAAGATATCCCCAGCTAGAATAGCTAGTGGTACCCCATATGAGGCGTGAACAGTTGGAACATTGTGCCGCACTTCGTCGTTATCCATGATGTCATCATGAACCAGAGAGAAATTATGAATTAGTTCTACCGCAGCCGCAGCAGGCATTGCCTTTCTTGAGGTACCGCCAAAGAGTTCAGAAACTTTTAAAACAATATATGGTCTTAGTCTCTTGCCTCCACTGGAGATATAGTGCGAAGAAGCCAGATAAAGTTCCTTAGGAGTTCCGTCTAGGTAAGATAAGATAAACTCGTTAACGTGTATTGCATTGCTCTCTAAATCGTTTCCTATGGTACTTATATTCATGGGGAGTTAACCTCTGCTGCTAAAGCGCCTGTCAATATATACCTTGAGCTCTTTAGCATTTCAATATTTTTGGATCCTAGTAGGAACATTGTGCTTTTAAGCTCAGCCAATAAAAGGTTCATGTAACCGAATAAACTGTCTATAGATTGAGCAGCCGCTACTAAAAAAGGATAAGCCATTGCACACATGTCAGCGCCAAGGGCAACGCATTTAGCAACCTCAAGCCCATTCCGCAAGCCTCCTGATGCAATTATAGAAGTTTTCTTTACAGCTCTTTTAACTTCAATGAGACTAATAGCAGTTGGTATTCCCCAGTCCCAAAATAACTCGCCTAGATGAGTCTTGATTCTATTTCTTGCAGCGTCTGCTCTTATCTTCTCAACCCCTGCCCAGCTTGTTCCGCCAGATCCAGCTATATTAATCGCAGCGACGCCTGCCATTTCAAGTCTATTTGCCACTTCTTTCGATATCCCAGCTCCGACTTCCTTAACCATTACAGGCAAGTCCAGATTCATTACCAGTTTAGTTATTTGGTCAAGTACGCCGCTATACCTTGGCTCGCCCTCGGGTTGAATAAGCTCTTGCAAGGGATTAAGATGAATGACAAGAGCGTCGGCTTGTATCATTTCAACAATTTGCTCAACTTCGGTTACGGTAAGTCCACTTGAAAGTTGTGCGCCTCCAATATTTGCGATGAGAAATGCATTAGGAGCATTTTTTCTTGCAATCTCGTACGTCGAGGCGAGCTCTTTACTTTTGAGCCCAGCTCTCTGACTTCCTAGGCCCATAGGTATGTCATACTCTTGAGCAAGCTTGCCCAATCGTTCATTAATTTTTCTAGCCTCCGGAGTTCCTCCTGTCATTGAATCAATGATGAGGGGTGCAGAAAATCGTCGGTTCACAAAAAAACATGAGGTTTCAATATCCGCATAATCTATTTCCGGCAAAGCATTATGCACAAACCTTACATACTCTAGATACGTCGACGTAGTTCTTGCCTGCGCCCCCTTCTTTAGAGGTATGTCTATTCCCTCCTTCTTCCTATTTTTGATAGTTTCGAGTTCGGAGCGGGAGTCCACTGATTTTTGGTTAATCATTTCCTTTTTTCCAGCCTCTTATTATGACCTCTTATAACTGTGCCTTCGAAATTTTCTGGCCCAGCGAGGACTGCTTCGGTGATTCTTTCTGCCTTCAATCCATTAACAATCATCACATCAATACCTCTAGATGAAATCCTTAACGCTTCTTTCACCTTCCGACCCATTCCCCCTGTAATATCGGCGACATTCTCCGAGGTGGTTCTGGATCTAAATAACCTCCAATTAGTGATATCGTCCCTAGTAAGTTCAGGGATAGCCTTTCTGCTTTCCTTGTTTTCATATACTCCATCGGTATTTACAGCGAATATGACCCTCGATGGATTCAATGTTTTTGCGATCATAGTCATTATGACATCTCCGGATAGAATAGAATAATTACCGTTGTTTATATGAATAGCATCACCATACGTCACTGGCAAAAGTCCAGTTTGTGCCATCGTGTATAGCTGTTTGATTTTCGTTGTAAACGGTCTGTTGCCAATAGATAACGCAAACGCAGAAACAGGATAGGGATTCAATCCATTTTTTATCAGCGAATGGGCAATAATCTGGTTTAATTTTATCATCGATTCATGTACAATCGATATACCGTTAATATCGTAATTATCAGGTCTTGTATGCATATTATATTTGACAGACCAATAATGACCGAATGAACCCCCTCCATGAACTAATATTGTCGGTACTTCCTTTATCAAACTTATAGCCTTTGAAAATCCTTCAATAGCTGAGTAGTTTGCTGATAGCGGTCTATCTTTGTACGTTGCGACCGACCCACCCATTTTGATCAATGCCAAATTATTTTTCATATGGTATCTTGCTCAAATGCTTTAATTCATTTTAATTCGATTTTAAAGTTTATTCTATCAAAAGTCCGTAGGAACTTATTCTTACGGGGAAGTATTGTCTGAAGCCTTTCTTGCCCAATTTACGAACGAAGCTGGCCTGATTTTCATTCGACAATAGCGCAACCACACTCCCGCCGCCGCCTGCGCCTGTTAGCTTGGCTCCAGTGGCTCCATTGTCCAGGCAAAATCTGATGAGATCATTGATCTCGTCATTAGAAACTCCTAGATCTTTTAGAAGCATGTGATTTTCATTCATTAATTCTCCCAGTTTTATTATGTCCCCAGATCTCATTGCTGATACTGCCTTGTCGCATACACGAGTTGCGCGGTTCGCTAGATCATTGAATAATGACCTGTTTTGATTTCTGAAATTCTTGACAAAAGATACCTGGGACCTAGTGGAATGTTTGATACCTGTAATCAAAACCACTAATGACAGTTCTGCCTTTGAACTTATTTTTTTGTTACGTGTGTCCTTGATATAATAAATGAGTCCTCCAAAAGTCGAAATATTGCAGTCCGCGCCTGAAGAGTTTTCATGAATAATCCTTTCAGCCCCAAGTGCTCTTGAATATACCCACTCTTTTTCAGGTTTAAGAAATAGCGATTTCACAGCCCCCACAGTTGCCACACAAGATGCTGCTGACGATCCCAACCCTGCACCCCAAGGAATATCAGACTTTATATCAATTTCAACTCCATGATGTCTCCCGTCGACCTCGAAATGATCCTTAAGGACGTCATGGACAGCAGCATAGATTGGGTATAGAGTGTTTTGAGCCTCTGAGAATTGTGGCCCTGGCTTATCTAACGACTCGCTGGAGTATGAGGCTAAAAATCCCATATTAGAATTAATATTAATTTTTTCAGATTCTGTTTGCTTCGCTGTCACACTAACCCGTTTATCGATTGACCCCAGTATAGCAGGACATCCATATACTACAAAGTGTTCACCAAATAACATTACCTTTGCCGGGGCGGAGGCGCGGGCAATCTTCACGCAGGTCATACGAAAATAATTGAGGCATAACCGACGACCGAGCTCGTATCTCCTGTAATATCGCCGCTTGTTGCATACTTGAGTAGTTCACCCCTAGTAGCACCAAGTTCTTTTACCGCGATCATTGCCGATGCAATAGCACCATATCCACAGGCCGAAATGTCAAGCCTTTCTAAAGTCTCGTAAAATGATGTTACTTCCAATGATGATATGGCATCGATTAGCTCTAGGTCTTTCCTATGTGCTTCCGCATTTGGCTCATAATGGGTAAAGTCCGAAGACGCAATGATTAATCCCTTGGTGTTCTCACTTTTCATAGTATGAGATATCAATTTACCCACTTCCCTAGCCGTTTCAATATCCTGCAACATCAAGATAATGGGGACGATTTTGAAATTGTCGTTTTTCATGAATTGAAGAAAAGGCAGCTGAACTTCCAGGCAATGATCTCTACTATGGGAAAAATCATCCACGTCTATTACTGAATCCTTAGAAATTCTGTTAACGAAATCATTGTTAACCTCCACATTTCCCATTGGAGTTTTCCACAATGTCTCTCGCATAGTTGCGACTCCACTACCGATGCCATAATGATTGGGACCTGTCATTATGACGGTATCGTATTCCATATTTGAGACTTGACAAAATCCATTTGCTGCCACACTTCCCGAATAGGCATATCCTGCATGTGGAGAGACTAATCCATAAATCCTACGATTTACATAGGACGTACTGATTGTACCGGGACCGAATTTTCTGTCCAAAAATGATTGTTCAACGGATTTCCTTAATTCAGAAGGGTTGCTAGGATAAAATATTCCAGATACGGCAGGCGGTCTTGACTTTAATTGTCTCACATGACCTCCTCTACTAATTTTGTTTCAAAGTCATCTATTGGAATTTTCATTTCACTGTCCGATCTAATGGTTCCCTGCTTTTTCAAAACTTCCCTCGCTAACAACCAATAAACAGTAGCAAGAGCCTTTCGCCCTCTATTGTTTGCAGGAATTATCAAATCAACCCTAGAAGTTACATTATCGCTGTTAGAAATAGCAAGAACAGTTACGCCAGCCCTAGTTGCTTCCATCACCGCCTGCTGATCGGCTTGGGGGTCGGTAACGATAACCATTTCGGGCTCCATGTAATTCGGTAACGAGGGGTTCGTGAATGTACCCGGCATGAAGCGTCCGAATATCCCGGTAGCGCCTGTTAACTGGCAAAATTTCTGGACAGGCATTTTTCCATATTCCCTAGCAGAAGTTACTGCAACCTTTGAAATATTTGCTCTTCCGATGAACTTGGCTGCTACGTCTATTCTTGCTAGGGTTTTACTAATATCAAGTATATACAATCCCTCGGGATTTGCGCGTACTATGAACGGAGCCATGTATTTGGTCCTCACCGGAGTACCGACTCGAATTCCAGTCGAGAGGATCATTTTTTCGAGGTTGTCTGTCTCGGAAGCGTAACCCATATCCTCATCTCGGGCAGACTCTGTTTCAAGACCCTCGCCGCTTTGGTTATCAACAGTTTTATCGTATGATTGTTCAGATTTATCTTCAATTACGTTGCTATCTTGTGGTACCTCTTCTTGTGGTACCTCTTCTTGTGGTACCTCTTCTTCCTCTGGGCTATTATTTTCTATCTTTTGTCCGTTCTCGGAAGTCATGCTAGGAGGACAGATCTGCCATCCCATCTATTAAACCATACTCTGTAAGACGAAGGAGCTCATTTAACTTAGCAACACGTTCCCCTCCGACTATCCCAGATTTTATCATCTTGGATTGAGTTGCAACAGCAATATGAGAAATATGGGAATCCACTGATTCTCCTGATCTATGTGAGGTTATTATTTTTAGGTTCTTCCTCTTGCATTCTTCTGAAAAAAGAAGGGCTTCGTAAAGTGTTCCAGCCTGATTAACTTTCAAAATAGCGCCGCTACATGCGCCATATTTGGAAGCTTCAATAACCCGCTCCTTATTTGTAACTAACATATCATCTCCTGTGACAATACATTTTTGGTTCCGTCGTGTTATTTCGGCCATGCTTTCAAAGTCTTCTTCATGAACAGGATCCTCAATGTAAATTAGATTGTACCTCTGGACTAATGAATTCACAAATTCGATCTGTTCATCTGTATCTCGTGACATTTCTTGTCTCCTGTATTCGTAACGCTGATTGTCCCCATTCCAAAGAGAAGAAGCCGCGAAGTCTATTCCAAGGGCTAGGTCACTTCCGATTTCGAATCCAGAATTCTTTATTGATCGTTCGGCAAGCTCCAGAGCCTTATCATTATTGACACGAGGTGCCCATGCACCCTCGTCACCCCTGCCATTAGTGAAACTCTTGTCCTCGTTCTCAAGTAATTTACGAAGTTCACGATGCACATAGAAATTCATCTCTAAAGCTTGTTTGATGTCTGCTGCTCCTATAGGACAGACAAGAATCTCCTGTATGTCTGGAGTACCCGGACCTGCATGAGCTCCCCCTCCCAAAAAATTACCTAGCGGGAAAGGACTCTTGCACGGTTTATTATTGCGGAGTAAATTTGCCAATGGGATACCCAATGCCTTCGAGGCAGAATCGACTGCGGCGATGCTCAATGCGTACGCCATAGAACCACCTATAATATTATAAGAAGGCGTACTATCGATGTTCTTAATTATTTCGAAAATTGCCTTTGGATCCGATGCTTCAGCGCCAATGAATTTGCCTAAATGAGAATTGAGAACTTGTATTGCTCTCAGAGGTTCATTTTGAGGGAAGCTCTGTGCTTCGTGCTTGCCAACACTCGCTCCTGATGGCGCACAAGCTCTACCAATGTATCTATCATCAGTAATAATATCAACTTCAACTGTTTGATTTCCTCTGCTATTATAAACAATTCTGCTTTTGAGAGTTGTAATTAACGGCATTAAACAAATTTAATTTTCTCTAGACTATCTTATTCTACTTCAGATTGAATTTCAGACATTCTCTTTCTTAATGCTTCGTAATAAGGAATGACTTGATAAACCGTCTCAACACTCGAAATTAGCATCCGCCGACAACAATATCGTTTTATGTTCAATGAATCCATAACCATAGCTGGATCCTCACCGGCCTTAATCCTCGCAGTATACTCTGCGTACTTGTGTGCCACTAGATTTCCGCAAGTAAAACACCGTACAGGCACTAACATGATATGTAACTCACCATTCATGAGTTCTATAAAAACTATTGGTCTAATCAACACGTACTTCTGACACGAATGCATTAACCATATTTGTCAAAACCACTAAACATGTTGCAATTATTCTGGCTTGTGTAAGTGGTAATATTCAAATTAGTGGCATGAAGCGGTTTAGGATAAGCGGGAGTCGCCCAGCTTGGCCAAAGGCGTAAGACTGAGGCTCTTATCCCTTAGGGGTTCGTGGGTTCAAATCCCATCTCCCGCACCATTCAGATCTTGGGATCAACTGATCTAGGGGTTTCAATCGATTGATTCATCGTATCCACTGGGTTCCAGCATATGTCCTATGTCTTTGCCAAGCAAGTCACCTTTTGCATTTGCGGCGGCTTTAATATTGGGTATTAATCCTAACTTGTATCCTTGAACCCTCATGTCAATCCTCTAGAAAAAAAACAGAAATTGTACAATTTGCTAAAGGCTCAGTACGATGCAGAGCGAGAGGAGCTCATGCTATACATAGATCTTCTTGGTAGCATCCAGAATTCCATAGTAAGAAGCTACATTCGTACCTTGCTTGGCGACGGACTTAAGCATATAGAGTATATTTCAAAGATGATGTCGGATATAGAAGGTGCAAGTCGCAGTGCGAGTTTAACAAGTGATGGTATCAAGAAATCTATTTTTCATGAAAGGGAATCAAGAGAAATTCTCCAGGAATGTTTTGAGATAGCAGATGAACCTGAAATAAAATCAATTTTAACTAGCATAATTGTGGATGAAGACCATCATATAAAGATCCTTGAACATATGGACCAATTAATACAGTCCTATTCAAAATAATTGCGAACTATGAGGGGTGAAGTCTTATCTATATTAATCAGAAATTAACCTTTCACAGTAATCTCATGCTACAGGTAAATTAGGAAGTCAATCTACTCAAAAAATCAGTACCGGCCTTTGAATTCTAACAGGACTGATGTCAATGCTGGCGAAGCTCATTCCCAATCAATATTAGTATTAAGACTAAAGTTTTTCCAGATTCAATTGTCATAAGGCTGAACGGACGGGAAACTCCAATTCCATAGTAAACTGTTAGATGATGATATCACAATAAGGAACCCTTCAATTGTCAAGCTCTCATATTTTGGAGTTGAATTAATTGATGTAGAGTTTAGCAAGTAGAATATTCCATCTAAGGTAACATATTACCGATCGAAATCTGAAGATATGTCAATCAGAAATTTGTCTTAATGTTTCATTCCAAAGGTATTGATTCTATAAAAATTAGCTTATGAAATCCAAAATGATTTTGTGCAAGATTTGTCTGCCCTGACTGTGACGCAAAAAGTCAACCGTAGCTTCGAATCATCTAATAAATCGGACTTAATTTTGCTCCCACTGCTCATCGCAACGCGCTTAAATGTCTCAGAAAATTGGTAAGAGTCACGGGAATAAGAACGACTCACGCATTTTCATTCGACGCAAGATTCATTTCTGACCAAAGCGTTTTCACTAGTTTTTAGGGTCGATTAATAATTGTATGAAATTTGGCCGATTAATGCATCCTAACTCTTCCTTCATAAAGTTCGGAGAGGTTCATTGAAATTCGTGCAATACCTCTTGACTATGTCCTAATGGTTTAACTTTCTTGAAGATCTTATAAACAAGGCCTTTCTCATCAACTAGGAATGTTGTCCGGATAACGCCCATGTACTCTTTACCCATAAACGTCTTAGGTCCATAGACCCCGTAACTCTTTGAGATGGCTAAATCT